>JAPPHZ010000011.1 GCA_028820935.1 bacterium
TTGGTTTCAAACAACACCCATAAAAACAACAACCCTTTCCCCCCCCAATAGGTTCCCGTACAACCGTGGGTGTTTGTCGTCCCTTCCGGGGGCCGCGCCGGGGGGCGCCCCTCTCCATTAGGAGGGTCTGGCCTTGAGACGGCTGTTAGCCCGCTCCGCATACATGGTCGTGATCGTGGCTGTCTCGTCGGTGGCGGTCTTCTACGCCATCCGTCTCTCGGGCGGCGACGCGGTGGCCGCCGTGATCCAGCCGGGCTCGGCCTCGCTGGAGGCGCGGGAGCAGCTCCGGGAGCTCTGGGGACTGAACCTTCCCATCCACGAGCAGTACTTCGACTACATGGGCCGGTTGCTCCGAGGGGATCTGGGCAACTCCCTGACCAACAGCTCGCCCATTTCCGACATGCTGATAATCCACGGTCGGCACAGCCTGATTCTCGGGGTGGCCGCCCTGGTGATCGTCTTCGGCCTCGGCATCCCTCTGGGGGTGCTGGCCTCGCTGCGCCGCAACGGCGTTGTGGATGCGTCGATCATGACCTTCTCGGTGGGCGGCATGGCGATCCCCAACTTCTGGCTGGCGCTGCTGGTCGTCTGGCTGTTCGCCTCCACCCTCCACTGGTTACCGTCCGCCGGCTGCTGCGGTCCCAAACAGCTGGTGATGCCCGCCTTCGTCCTGGCAGCAGAGGGCCTGGCCCTCACCGTCCGGATGACCCGTTCGGCCATGCTCGAGAACCTGGACCGCGATTTCGTGCGGACCCTCCGGTCGGGTGGGCTGTCCGAGATACGGGTGATCGGGCGCCACGTACTGCGGAACGCCCTGGTTCCCCTGGTGTCGCTGGCCGGCCTGCGGATCGGGCAGATCGTGGGCTATGCGCTGGTCGTGGAGACCATATTCGGTTGGCCCGGCCTGGGGCAGGTGCTGGTCAACGCCGTGCTGAGGAGGGACTACCCGGTGGCGCAGTTCTTCTCGCTGGTGCTGGTGACCCTGGTGATCCTGGGCAACTGGGCGGCGGATCTGGGCTACCAGTTCGCCAACCCGCGCCTGCGGACGGCCCGATCTTGAAACGTATGATGGGACACCGAGGAATGGACGATGGCTGACGGGACCCGCACCCATCTGGAAGCCTGGAACCTGCAGCTTGCCGAGTTCGAGGAAAATCAGCGGGTAGGACCGGTGCGCGCCGCCCTCGGTCGCATGCGGCGCAACAAGCTCCTCCTGCTGGGAACCGCGCTGGGGCTGATCGTGCTGGGTGCCGGTGTCTTCGGCCCGATCATCTCCGGCGCCGATCCGGCCTTCCAGAGCTTCGCCAGCACCCTTCTTCCGCCCGGCAGCGAGGGCTACCTGCTCGGTACCGACCACCTGGGTCGGGACCTGGCGGTCCGGGTGTTCATAGGCATCCGGGTCAGCCTGATGGTGGCGGCGGGGGTGACTGTGCTCTCCCTCGTGCTGGGCCTGCTGCTGGGTATGTTCGGCGGGTTCCTCGGCGGCTGGAAAGATCGAATGATCAGGGGCACGGTCGATTTCGTGTGGGGTTTCCCCCTGATCCTGGTGGCGGTGCTCTTCGCCGGCGGTCTGGGGGAAGGCCTCTTTCCGGTGATCCTGGCGGTTGGCCTGGTCAACACGGCCGCCATTGCCCGGGTGGTCCGCGGTGAGGTGCTGGCTCTCAGCGAGCGAGAGTTCGTGGAGGCGGCCCGAGCGGGTGGGCTGTCGACCTCTCGCATCATGTGGCGCCACCTCTTCCCCAACATCCTGGCGCCGGCGCTGGTGCTGGCCTCCTACTACGTGGCGGTGGCCATCATCGCCGAGGCGGCGCTGTCTTTCATCGGCCTGGGTGCCCAGCCGCCCACCCCCAGCCTGGGTGGGATGGTCTCCGACGGGCGTAACTATCTCCAGCAGAACCATTGGGGAGCGACCATTCCCGGTATCACCATCGTGTTGCTGGTTCTGGCCGTGTCGCTGATCGGCGACGGCTTGCGGGACGTGTTCGACCCGAGGCTCAGGCACGAGGCGAAGGGGGTAGACGAGGAATGAAACGGGTACTGGCCCGCACCGTGTACATGGTGATCGTCCTGGTGCTGTCCTCGATCGCCGTGTTCTACGCCATCCGGCTGTCAGGTGGCGACGCGGTGGCGGCCCGGGTCCCGGCCTCCGCTTCGGCGGCGGAGCGGGAGGCCGTCCGGGAGCAACTCGGCCTCAACGACCCGTTCCACGAGCAGTACTTCGACTACATGGGCCGGCTGTTCACCGGCGATCTGGGCAACTCCCTCACCAACAACGCCGATATCGGAAAGCTGATCACCGAGCACGGCAAGAACAGTCTCATACTCGGAGTGGCCGCCTTCGTGCTCGTGTTCGGGGTGGGCATCCCTCTGGGCATGCTGGCCTCGCTGCGCAGGAACTCGTGGTGGGACGGCGGGATCATGACCTTCTCGGTGGCCGGTATGGCCGTTCCCAACTTCTGGCTGGCCCTGCTGGCGGTGTGGCTGTTCGCGTCCGTGCTGGGATGGCTCCCCTCCGCCGGCTGCTGCGGTCCCAAGCAGCTGGTGCTGCCAGCGGTGGTGCTGGCGATGGAAGGCATGGCGCTGACCGTCCGGATGACCCGTTCGGCCATGCTGGAGAACCTCAACCAGGACTTCGTCCGCACCCTCCGGTCGGGCGGCCTCTCGGAGTCGAAGGTCATCGGCCGCCACGTCTTCCGCAACGCGCTGGTGCCGATCGTGTCGCTGGCGGGCCTGAGGATCGGGCAGATCGTGGGGTATGCGCTGGTCGTAGAGACCATATTCGGCTGGCCCGGCCTGGGGCAGGTGCTGGTCAACGCCGTGCTGAGGCGCGACTACCCGGTGGCGCAGTTCTTCTCGCTGGTGCTGATCACCATCGTCCTGCTGTCCAACTGGCTGGCCGATGTCGGATACACGGTCGTCAACCCCCGCCTGCGGAGAAGCTGAGGTGACAACTATGACCGATCAGGGTGGCCGGCCATCCGGCGGTGACCGGCCGGCAACCGCCCCGTTGCTCTCGATCGACGGGCTTCGCACCATGGTCAGCACCAGGAGGGAGTCGTTCGACGTGGTGCGTGGCCTGTCGCTCGACATCTACCCCAACGAGGTGCTCTGCCTGGTGGGCGAGAGCGGCTGTGGTAAGAGCATCACCGCGCTGTCCATCATGCGCCTGCTACCCACCCCGCCGGTGCGGGTCCGCGAAGGGACGATCCGGTTTCGCGGCGAGGATCTGCTGAGCGTGAGCGGCAGGCGGATGCGCAGCATCCGGGCCGATTCCATCTCGATGATCTTCCAGGATCCGCTCACCTCCCTGGACCCGGTGTTCACGGTGGGGGACGTGATCGTCGAGGTCATAAGGGCCCACCGGGACATGACCAAGGTGGAAGCCCGCCAACTGGCCGGGGACGCCCTCACCAAGGTGGGCCTGCCCGATCCGATCTCCCAGCTCGACTCGTACCCCCACCAGCTCTCGGGCGGTATGCGGCAGCGGGTGATGATCGCCATGGCCCTCGTGCTGGACCCCGACATCCTGATCGCCGACGAGCCGACCACCGCGCTCGATGTGACCGTCCAGGCCCAGATCCTCGACCAACTCGTCACGGAGCAGCGGGAGCGCAGCATGGCCATGCTCCTCATCACCCACGACCTGGCGGTGGTGGCCGCGGTGGCCGACCGGGTCGCGGTCATGTACGCCGGCGAGATCGTGGAGCAGGCCCCGGTGGACGAGTTGTTCGAGGACCCGCGCCATCCCTACACCCAGGGCCTGCTCCGGGCATTGCCCAAGGTGAGCACCACCCGCCGGCGCCTGGATCCGATCCCGGGCCTGGTCCCGTCCCTCCAGATGATGCCGCCCGGGTGCGCCTTCGCGCCGCGCTGTCCCCATGCTCTCGACCGGTGCTGGACCGAGCAGCCGGAGCTGGCCGCTGACCAGGAGGGCCGGTTCTTCCGGTGCTTCAACCCTCAGCCGTTCGCCGGTTGATGCCGGCGGCGCCGGTCCCCGTCGCCATCCGGCTTCCAGACGGGCTGGTTCTCCGCGGCCACGAGTGGCCGGTGGACGGACCGGCGGTCGTGTTCCTGCACGACCACGGAGACGACCTCGATGCCTGGGGTCCGCTCACCGCCAGAGTGGCTTCCCAAGGGTTCCGGGTGATCAGCGTGGAGCTGAGAGGCCACGGCCTGTCGGACGGCGATGCGGATCCCGGCCTGCTGGGACAGGATGTCCCGGCCCTGCTGGGGGAGACCACCGCCTCATTCGGCCCCGTGGCGCTGGTCGCCTACGGTCGGGTCACCGAGGCCCTGCTGTTCGCCGACAAGGATCAGGGAGCGCCCGTCCAGGTCATGATCAGCCCGCTGCCGGATGCGCCTCGAGAGATTGACTGGCGCACCACCCGCTCCGCCATGCGCCTGGTCGTCAAGGGCGCGCTCAACGAGGAAGTCGAGCGCCACGTCGGCTTCATCTACCCGAGGATGAGAGGCCCCAAGCTCCAGGTGAGCGGTGCCAGCGACGCCACCGGCCCGTCACTGCTGGAGGACCAGCCCCAGCTTTTCGAGCACATGGTGACCTTCCTCCGCCGCTACCTGATCGGCCACCACCTGGCCTGGATCGCCGACCACACCGACCAGATCCAAGAGGCCCGAGAAGAGCGCCTGGCCTCCGAGGCCGCCACCGACGCCTAGACGCCAAAAGAGCTGCCGAGAGACGGGTTATGCGGGAATCGACAGCCGGTGAGGAACCAGGGACCGGGCTTGGTCCGATCTGGTTGCGATCCAACTGGCCAAGCGCTCGATCCCTGTGCCGACTTCGGCTGGAGTGCCGCTCATATCCAGCGCCCAAACGTGCAACTTCTTCCCCGCATGGCGGACCGTGATCTCGCTGGCCGGCTTGCCGCCGTCCGCGCGGCAGTAGATGAGGACACCTTCGGGGAGGTCGAGGGCGGTGGTGTAGGCAAGGAGTTGGTAGTAGTCGGCGCTCCGAGCGACGGCGTCGTCGGTCAGCTTGTACTTGATGTCGCCTACGTAGGTAACGGACCCGGAGCCGGGGTGTCGGAACCTCAGGTCGGGCCGGATCCCAACCTGCCTCCCGACATCCAGGTAGTCATCCTTTTGGCCCTCCACCAACAGGTGACCTTGTAAGGCACGGCTCAGACGCTGGGTAACGAATTCCTCGAAGAGGTTGTTCATGTTCACCATGAAGGAGGCAGCCGTGGTGCCGCCTCGCCGGTCGACCAGGGTCAGGTTGTCGAGCAACAGCCGGGCCAGTCCGAGGGCAGGCCGGTAGTGATCGTTCAAACGGGTGTAGTGGACGCGTTGAAGCTCGTCTCCTGAGACCTGTGAGTCTGACACTTCTTCCATTGCCACCAGCTCGCGCATCAGCCGCCGCCGATCCGATGCCTCCACCCCCGCGACCCGCAACGAGAGGCGGATTGCTGCCCTCAACCCTCGGTTCTCGATGACATCGGAGGTGAACTCCCCGTACCGGCAGGCGACCGGCATCGGCAACCGGGCTCGTGACAGTTGCCGGCCGAAGTCGATGCGGCCCCGGATCGCCTTCAGATCCTCGTTCCGGTTCCGGTATGACCGGTAGAGGCCTCGGGCGAGTGTCGTCTCCAGGGTCCGGGCATAGAAGGACACCAGTGATTGGAGCAGGTCGGGGTTGGTCGCATAGTCGAAGTCCTCTTTGCGCCACGCCTGCTCGGGTAGACCGACCTCGAGCATTAGGAACAGGTTCTCAAGCCGGATTTTCGGACGGATCAGGATCCGCATGTCGTCCACCACAAGGGTGCCCACGTACTCGCGGGCCGTCACGGACCACATCCCCGGATCGGGGTGGGGACTTATGGATAGGTAACCACCGGCCTCCGCGTCCAACCGTCGCGCCCGACGTTCCGAGAGGGAGACAGCAACATTGTCGTACTCGAATAACCCTGGAAGGTCGATCATCGTCCTATGGGCTCCGCGCTATCCGTTGATGCCCCAACCTCGAGTTCCGCGGGGTCGTCACGGCCCGACTGGGACCGGTAACGCCGGAGCACCGGCCCGAGGCGGAACCTGTTGATCTGGGTCTCGTTGCCGAAGAACTGGTCCTCGATGAAGGGCTCGATGTTGAACCGCCAGATTCTGTCCAGGGTCGGGTCATTCTCACCCGGATCGTTCCCGTAGCCCTTTTTCATGAAGTGGCTGGCACCCAGCTGGAGGTCCGCACCGATCGCTTCGGCCAACTCGTCGTTGACCATGGCCACCAACTCTCCCACCCACGAGGGCTGGCCCTCACGCTCCAGCCATCGGTCGAGCAACCCTTCGGTAGGACCGCGGTCGGGGAAGAACGGCACAAAGTGGAAGCGGCGGCGTAGCGCGGCATCGACCAGGGCGATCGACCGGTCAGCGGTGTTCATGGTGCCGATGAACCACAAGGATTCCGGCAGATCGAACTCCCCCTCGGGCCGGTACAGAGTCGAGATCGACTTGTCCCGGTACTCGAACAAGAACAGCAACTCACCCAGCACCTTCGGCAGGTTGGCGCGGTTGATCTCATCGATCACCATCACCTGGCGGCGCTGAGGATGCCGCGCCGCTCGCTCGGCCATGAGCGCCAGCGGTCCCTGGGTCAGCCGGTAGACGATCTGCCCGTCCGGACCTTCCTCCGGTCGGTAACCCTCGAAGAAGTCCTCGTAGGACGTGGAGGGATGGAACTGCACCAGTGCCCTGTCAGCAGGATCACGCGCGAGAGCGGTGGCCAGTCGCTGCGCAAGATACGTCTTGCCGGTGCCGGGCGGTCCGTAGAGGATCACCTGTCCCTTATCCCGGAGCAACTCCACGATGTCATGAAGAAAACCGGGCTCCACCAGCAGGTCCGCCGCGGCCGCATCGAGCGGATGAGGTTCATCGTCCGATGTTCCCCCGTCTTCGAGATAATCGATATACCAGTAGAGGAAACACATCATGCCCCACGGATCTCCGGGGAAGAAAGGCGCCAGCTTCTCCCACAGCAGGTTGTTCGACTCGACGTGCTTGCGGCCTCTGCTCGTGCCTGCTGCCGGTTCAGGAAGGTCGAGCGCGCGCAGCATCCGGAGCTTTCCGTGTTCCCCGGAGTAGGGGTAGACACAGAGGTAGCGATCCGGGTAGCAGATGGCCAGCAGCTTGAAGACGACCGTTTCACCCAAACCGCTCACCTTGTATTCAGGATCGTCGAGCACGCGGTCGATCCGGTCGGCGTCGTCTCCCTCACCCCAGCACAGGTACTCCAGGGTTCTCAGAATCCGCTCGTACTCGACCTCGTCGGCATCTCTCACAGCTCGGCCGAGATACGGCTGGGGACCGGTGCCGCCATACGCACCCGTCCAGACCTTGCGTAGCTCGCCACGGTCGGTGGTAGCCAGATTGCCGGGCCGGAGAATCTCTCGTAGCCGGGGTTGGCGGGCCTTCTGCCCTGCGTCATGAGGAGTCGGGTAAGCCGTATCTCGGCGGAACTCCGCAACTGCGTCGGAAAGCGGATCAGCCGCCGGAGGGGTCCTGGGGGGACCGTCGCCTTCGGCCCGACTGACCAGAGCATCGAGAACGGGGCGGGCAGCGGTGGCCACCCTCATTGCCTCGGCTCGCAGGTCCAGATCCGCAAGCTCGTCCGTCTCATACGAACGGCCGTACAAGAAAGTACCGGCTCTCCCGTAGAACCCCATATCATCCTCATCGCCTCGCTCCATGATGCGAAACCCATCGACCGGCGTCGACTCGATCGCCTCTTGCGCTTTGGGCTTCCAGTTCTTTCCCCATCCCGACATCACGCCGAGGGCAGCGCCCTTATGGTTGATCCATAGGCGCAATGAGATCTCCCACTCCTGTGTATCCTCAACCCTCCAATCGACCCATAGGTCAGGTCTGCCCCATCCGTTCGTTGTCCATAGGACAGGCGGCCTCCACGCTTTCAGCGTGTAGGTGGCCGCCTCAGACAGGTTTTCGACCATTGCCTGACCGAGATACTTGGCGATAGCCACCATCACGTCGGCATTGCTCTTGAGGCCCTCGATCGACTCCTCGTTGCGGTTCTTGGCGCCGTAGTCGCAGCGATCTACGAGAACGGGATCGAGAAACACCGGCTGTTGTTCTATCCACCAACTGCTCACCCTGGCGAAGCGCTCGCAGTCTTCGTCGAACTCAGCCACGAGGTCAACGAATTCCATGTACTGCTCCGTTGGAGAACCGGAGAACTTGGTGCCCGTGGTAGCCGCCAGGAATCTCCGGTCGTTAGGCCAGAAGATCGGCCACCGTCTCCGTTGCTGCAGCGCCCAGAAGTAAGAAAGCGTGAAGGCCGCGGACAACGGAGCGGGATGTGCACCTACCTTGATGCGGTTGACGTGGTCGACCAGTGCGTCCAGTTTCTGTGCTGCTGAGTCACGATCCGTAGGCGCGGTCAAGCCGCTGACGAGCAGGCGGGTCAGGGTGGCGCGATCGTCGGTGTTCTTCACGAGGGAGTTGATGAACATGGCGCCGATCTGACCCTTGAACCCGACGTCGTTCGCGCGGGCCCAAGCGTCCTGCTCGGCCTTGAACGCGTCCAAGTCACCGGACGAGGCGAGTCGATCGCGGATCTCGAGGGCCTCGGACCCAGCGGTCCAGAGGTCCGGAAGCCAATCCTTGAAGTGGCCTCCATCGATGTCCGCTTGTGCCCGACGGGCGTGGGCTTCGTACCACCGTCTGCGGAATTCGATCTCCCGCGGGTCGACATCCGTCGCGCCGCTTGCCATCCGTCCCTCCTTGCGTTGACCTCTGTTCATCGAACGAAGGAGATTGTATGTAGGAGTTGTGACACGCCCACCGGCGTGGTCACTCGGTCGAAGCCTCTCGTCGTCTGAGTTCGACCCTGCGGATCTTGCCGGAGATCGTCTTCGGCAACTCCTCCACGAACTCGACTTGACGGGGATACTTGTAGGGAGCCGTCGACTTCTTGCAGTACTGCTGGATCTCGCTCGCCAGATCCGGTGATGCCACCCGGCCGGGCGCGAGGACGACGAACGCCTTGACGACCTCGCCCCGTTCGGGGTCCGGCACTCCGATCACAGCTGTCTCGGCGACCGAGGGGTGTTCCATTACCACCGACTCGACTTCGAAAGGTCCGATCCGGTATCCGGCGGAGATGATGACATCGTCGGTTCTTGAACCGAACCAGAAGTATCCGTCCTCATCGACGTGGGCCCGGTCGCCGCTGTAGTACCAGTCGCCCTGAAACACCTCTGCGGTGCGCTCCGGGTCCTTCCAATACTCCGAGAAGAGGCCGACGGGTCGCTGGGGCTTCACCCTGATCGCAATCTGCCCCTCGATTCCCGGTTCCACCGGCACGCCGCCATCGTCGACGACTGCAACCTCGTAGCCGGGACTCGGTTTGCCCATCGACCCGGGTTTCTTGGGCAGGCTGGGATAGTTAGCGACCGTGATGCATGTCTCGGTCTGTCCGTAGCCGTCATGGATCTCGAGACCGGTTGCTTGCTTCCACACCTCGAAGGTCTCGGACTCCAGAGGCTCGCCCGCCGCCATCGCGTGCCTCATCCGCGACAGGTCGAATCGCGATAGGTCCATCTGGACGAACTGTCGATAGATGGTGGGGGGAGCGCAGAACGTCGTCACCCCGTAACTCTCGGCGATGTGCAGGATCTGGTCGAACTCCGGCTTTCCCCTGCCGTCCCATACGAGAACAGCCGCCCCGCGCCTCCACTGACCGAAGAGCTTCCCGTAAGCCGCCTTCGCCCAGCCAAGATCTGAGATCGTCCAGTGCAGATCACCGGGCCTGAGGTCCATCCAGAACCGCGCGGTGATCTCATGGCCGATCCCATAGGAGGCGTGCGTGTGCAGCACCATCTTCGGTTGGCCCGTCGTGCCCGATGTGAAGTAGATCAACAGCGGATCGGCAGCCGCGGTCGGGGCCGACTCCGGAACCTCCGTGCTCGCTCGCTCCATCCCGTCCTCGAGCGAGTCCCAGTCGCCGTATGCCCCGTCGGCAACGATCCGTTGCCTAACCATGGGGAAGGTGGACTGCACTTCGTCGACCTTGGCCGCGCCCGCAGGATCGGTCACCGCCACCGTGGCCTCGGCACTCTCGATCCGGTATCGAATGTCCTTGGGAGTGAGTTGCACGGTTCCGGGCATCGGAACGGCCCCGAGCTTGAAGGCGCCGAGCATGACGTCGTACCACTGCGGGATGCGTGGCATCATCAAGAAGATTCTGTCCCCCTTCGTCACCCCTCGGGCGGAGAGGAAGTTCGCGGCCCGGTTCGATCGCTCGGACAGGTCACCGAAACTCAACCGCCGGGGGTTTCCCCCCTGAGGATCCAGCGCCAGCAGGGCGAGGTCTGACGGCCGCACCCGTGCCCGCTCGTCGACCACGTCCCTCGCGTAGTTGAACTCGGCCGGCACCCTGAGCCGGAACGTCCGGCGGGCCTCCTCGTAGTCGGCCATGTTCGTCCGGGCATCGCTCACGGTCCTCTCCTTCCCGAAGCAGCCGCGGCTACGCCACCGTGATGCCGGCGGATGCCCTGATGGATCCACCCGAGCGCCGCACGGTCCTGGAAGCGGGCAACCGTCGGGAGCGGCGGCGCCTGGCAACAATCAGGATACCGCCGCATGCCCGGGTCCGGTGTGCCTGCCATTCGCCCCCTTACCTTGTGTCCGGCATTTGAAGGCGATCGTGGGCGGGCGTGGATACGCACACGGGTCGCCATGTGGGGTGACCCCCGGTCGGCTCAAGGCGGCTTGTAACGTATGGGCCGGTCGGAGGACAGCGGCATACGGAGGTTCGACACCATGGCGGTAGTAGACGCCCACCTGCATCTTTTCAAGCCGGCAAGCGAGCAGTACCCGCGGGACGTCTTCGAGGCGATGACCCCGGTCGAGCGGGAGGAGTCGGCGGAGGAGTTCCTGGGGGCCATGGGCAGCGCCGGCGTAGACCATGCCGTGATCGTTCCGCTGTCGGTCCACGATCACTACCTTGCGGAGATCCTGGTGGAGTTCCCCGGCAAATTCGCCGGGGTGGGTGTCTACGACCCCGATGCGGAGGACGGCGCCGGACAGGTAACGCGGAGAGCGGAGCAGGTGGGTATCCAGGGGCTTCGCTTCTACGGCTTTGGTGGGGAGGCGGGCCAGGCGCCCGAGTCGCTGGCGGTGTTCCCGGCACTGGAGGCGATGCGCGACCTGGACATGAAGGTGTGGTTTTACGGCGATCCCGACCAGGTGGGCCTGCTTGACGGGGTGATGCGGTTACTCCCCGGCCTCAAGGTGGTCCTCAACCACCTGGGCTTCTGTCCCGACATCTGGATGGAGATAGCCATCGACGAGGACCGGCGTCCCCGCTTCGACATCCCGCTTCCCCCGGACTCCCTGGGTCTGATCGAGCAGATGGCCGCCAAGCATCCGGAGGATCTCTACGTGCACCTGTCGGGCCAGTATGCCTTCACCCAGACCCCCTATCCGTACCCGGACCTCCAGGAGGTGGTGGACCGGATCTATGCGGCCTTCGGCGCCGGGCGGATGCTCAACGCATCCGACTGGCCCTGGATCAAGGACAACCCCGGCCACTCCGAGGTGCTGTCGTTGGTGGATCACTACCTACCCGGCATCCCGCCCGACGACCGGGCTGCCATCCGGGGCGGCACCGCCCTATCGCTGTTCGACTTCTAAACCGCTGATTGGTTCTAGCTAGAAGCGCGGGGAGCCAGCCTTAGGGCTCGCTCCAACAGGGTGGCCATCTGGCCCTTGGTGGTGTCGGCGCCTGGGCAGTAGCGGGCCGGGAGGATCATGCAGCCGCGGGTGATGCCTACGGCGGCAACGGCGTCGATGGCGGACGCGTGGGTGCTGCCGGCGGTATCGGTGAAGCCGCTCGGAAGAGCTTGGCCGAGATCGAAGGCCCTGGCGAGGAAGGACGCCATCTGGCCCCGGGTGACAAGGCCGTAGGGGCAGAAGCGGGCGGGTTCCGTGGCACACCCGTGGGTGACGTCCAGCTCGGCCAGGCGTTCGACGTAGGGCGTCCACCAGCGGTCCGCGCCGGCGTCGGCGAACCGGGACTCCGTGACGGGATCGGGGTCGGTGCCGTCCAGGGCCCTCACCAGCCACACCGCCATCATCCAGCGCTTTATGCGCTGGGTTGGGCAGAACAGATCGGGCCCGCACTCGGTGCCGGCAAGTATGCCCTCATCCCGCAGGGCATCGATACCGGCCCGGTGAGCACCTTCCGGAACGTCGTCGAAGCCCGGCTCGTCGACGCCGAGGTCGCCCAGCTCGGGATCCCTGCAGCCGCCGGGTCCTCCGGCGGAGAGCTTCCGGGAGGTGCTGAACATGGGGTTGAATCCTGAGCCCGGGTCGGTGGTGGTGAGGTACCGCTCTATCCCGTCCGCGATGGCCACCGCCTCGACCTTGTGCACTTCCGGGTCGGCGAGCAGCCGGGCTTCCTCCGGTGTCGAGAGGTAGGCGGCTTCCGTGATGACCGTCGCGATGCCGGGCGTGTACTGGAGGATGCCGTACAGGTCGTCCTGAACCTCGACGCGGAGCACGGAGGAGGCCCCCTGGAACACGGTCTTGCGCCACGCGACGTCGTACTGCGAGAACGCGCCCTGCAGTTCTTCGAACAGGATGCCGGCCAGCCGCTTCGAGTCGGCGCTCTCTATCTGGTGGTAGGTCTCGGTACCGGGAAGTTCGGAGCGGGCGGTGGCTCCACCGTTGTGATGGAGAGATATGAACACGTCGGGCTTCAGGGCTCGGGCGATCTCGGCCCGCACCACGATCGGGATGCGGACGTCGGTGGTCCGGGTCATGATCGCGTTGAAACCCCGGTCGCGCAGTTCCTCGATCAGCAGTTCCGAGACGTCCAGGTTCAGGGCCTTCTCGGTCAGCCCGTTGCTGCCCACTGCCCCGGTTTCCGAACCTCCGTGGCCGGGGTCGATCACCACTTCCACGTGCGAGATGTACGTGCCTCCGGTCACCGTCCCTTCGTTCCAGCAGGTGGTGGTGACCACGTATCCGTCATCCCTGATCTCCCTCACCGGGAGCACCAGTCCGTCGTCGCTGATCACGACGCCGTCGCCCGGAGGACCCGGGGGGTAGTACTGGGCGCCGGCCGGTAACAGGGCTACGGTCGAGAGGAGGAGCGCCGCGGCCAGGATGGCCGCCCCCCGGCGGCGAGAGCCGGTCGTCATCATCCGGGTATGGCCAGGACCCGGCTGGGCGCCGTCCTACCGGCCTTCGGCCACCAACTCGGGGTTGTAGGGCTCGATCATGATGCACTCGCCCGGGCACTCTTCGGCGGATTCGATCACGTCCTCGATCAGGCTGTCGGGAACCCGCGCCACCCCTCGGGCGCCCTCGGGCCCATGACCGTCTCCGGCCTCATCATCGAAGACCAGGGTCGAGCCGAAGTGCCTGGCCTCTTCCTTCACCACCCAGAGGCCGTCGTCACGACCCTCGAATACGTCGGGAGCTATTTCCTCGCAGATGCCGTCCCCGGTGCATAAATCCTGGTCGATCCACACCATCATCTTGTAGTCGGCCATCGCCCCTGACTCCTTCGGCTCCCGCGCAGCTTCAATTATGGCCTTTCACAGGCCTGATCCGCAATCAGCCGCGCCTGACCACCCTAGTGCTTGGCTGGTTTCCCAAGGGTACCAGCGCAGGCGCCGAACGGGAACGCGGATCCGGGCGTCACCGGGACAAGTGCATACCGGTCGCCTCGTCTACTCTGTCCGCACGCTCGACGACCCGACAGGATGTGCCATGGTCCAGCCCGATCCGATACGACCCGGGATGATGGGCGGTCCGTTCCGCTTGCCGCGCCGGTAGGAGGGTACTCAATAAATGTCCGGTTGGCCCGACAGTCAACAATGATCCCTCAGGTCAAGGCGTCGCGGGCCAACCGATCCCCGTCTTTTCCAGCGCCCTCGCGGATGGCGTGATTGGTCACCGCCCGTACCCGCTCGGTGCTGGTCCGGATCCCCGGCCTGGCCCTGGGGCTGGCCATGTTCGGGGCGGGCATAGGGCTCAACATCCGAGCCAACCTCGGCTTGTCCCCGTGGGACGCCTTCCATCAGGGCATCGCGTTGCGGACTCCTCTCTCGGTGGGACTGGTGACCATCGCCGTGAGCGCCGTCGTGCTGCTGGGATGGATTCCCCTGCGGCAGCGTCCCGGCCTCGGCACCCTTCTGAACGCCACCCTGGTGGGGGTCATGATCGACGTCACCCTGTTCGTGGTGGCCGAGACGGAACTCCTCTGGTTGCGCGTGCTGTACCTGGTCGGCGGCATCGGCTTGGTGGCGTTCGGATCGGGCCTGTACATAGGGTCGCGCCTCGGACCCGGCCCGAGGGACGGGATCATGACCGGCCTGGCTGCCCGGGGCATGTCCATACGTTTGGCCCGCACCCTCATCGAGGGAACGGTGCTGATCGCCGGATGGTTACTGGGCGGGGCGGTCGGTATCGGAACCCTGATCTACACCCTGACCATCGGGCCCCTCCTCCAGATCACCCTCCGTTGGGCCGATAGGGGACCGCTGTGAGCCGGACCGGGCACGAGCAGCCGCCTCACGGCCAGGGGCCGGGGGACGCCGTTCCCGGGATCGACAGGGAGCGGGTCACCGAGTGGATGGTGCGGAACATCGAGAGCGCCGTACCGCCGTTCCGGTTCGAGCCCATACCGGGCGGCAACTCCAACCTCACCTACCGGGTGAAAGGAGCGGGCGGGGCCGAGTACGCGCTCAGAAGGCCCCCGCTCGGGCATGTCCTGGCGACAGCTCACGATGTGGCCCGCGAGTTCCGGATCATCTCGGCCTTGGGCGGGACGGGCGTACCGGTGCCCCCGGCCCTCGGCCTATGCAGCGATCCGGCTGTCAACGGCGCGCCGTTCTACATGATGGGCTTCGTCGCCGGCCTGGTGCCCCACGACCGCACGGCGGGGTCGTCCATGACGCCGACCGACCGGCGGGTTCTCGGCGAGGACGCAGTGGCGGTGCTGGCCGGCCTCCACTCCTTGGACCCCGATGACATCGGGTTGGGCGGACTCGGTCGCCGGGACGCGTACGTGCAGCGCCAACTGCGCCGGTGGTCGCGCCAGTGGGAGGCCTCCAAGCAGCGGGACCTCCCCGTCATGGACCGGGTCCGTACCCTGCTGGAGAACCGGATCCCCGCCCAGAGACGAACCGGTGTCGTGCATGGTGACTATCGATTCGGCAACCTGATCGTCAAGGACGGGAAGGTCGGGGCCGTGGTCGACTGGGAGCTCTGCACCCTGGGCGACCCCATGACCGATCTCGGGTACCTGGCCAACGACTGGATCGATCCCGGCGGGCCGGAGCTCTGGCGGTCATCGGTGGTCCAGGACGGTGGGTTCCAGTCCCGCGACGAGATGGTGGCCCGCTACGCGGCCCTCACCGGGGCGGACGTATCGGAGCTCCCCTACTACCGGGCGATGCAGGCATGGCGCCTGGCCGCCATCCTGGAAGGGGTCTACGCCCGCTACCGGCACGGCGTGATGGACAACATCTCGGGCGTGGACCTCCTGTCTTTGGCCGGTTCGGTGGAGCGGTTGGCGGACTTCGCCCTCGAGTCTCTGGAAGGTGGTGCTTGCCCGTCTCTCTGAGACGGCGCCCGGTACGTTTTGCCGCCACCGGCGTTGCCGGCACTTCCAACTACGCTGGCCTCCGTGCGCTTCCGGCTGTTCGGGTTCCCCGTCCACATCCATTTCACCTTCCTGCTCGTCCTGGTGCTGCTGTTCGACACCGGACTCGGCCCGGTCGCCACGACCCTGTGGGCGCTCGCCATCCTGATTTCGGTGGTCCTGCACGAACTGGGCCACGCGGCAACCGTTCGGCGCCTCGGCGGCCATGTCGAGGGCATCACCATCTACGCGCTGGGCGGGGCGACCTACTGGAGAGAGCGGGAGATCCCCCTCGGGGGCTGGAGGCTGTTCGCCATCGCCGCATCGGGCTCCGCGGTGGGCCTCTTCGCCGGCCTTGGCCTCTACTGGTACGCCCGCCTGGGTGGCCTGGGCCGGTTCGGTGAGTTGGCGATCGAGAGCCCGTGGCGCGTCCACCTGGCGGCCGCCGATCGTTACGGGGAGTATCTGGTGTTCTTCGTAGGGGCCTTCATCTGGGTGTCCGTGGTATGGGGGCTGGTCAACTGGCTGCCGATCGGCGGGCTGGACGGGTCGAAGATGCTTCGTGCCGTGCTGATCAAGATGCTGGGCCCGAGCGGCGATCTCCACTCCCGGATCATCGGGATGATCGTGGGTGTGGCGGCGGCGGTCTGGGCCTGGCAACGAGGTCTCGTGCTGGCCGCCGTGCTGGCGGTCGTGTTCGCCGGGGCGGACCTGGTGGCGTACCGGCGTCCCATCATGCGCCCACCCTCACCCTGACCGCGCCTTCCTTCCGAAGACCCGGCCATCCGCCCGAGCAGGCCTCCCCGGGGCCCGGCGGTGCGTCCGAACCGAGCCAGCCGAGGTGAAGCCTGCAATGAGGCAGGAAAGTTGTGGTTGAGTGGTGGTCGTGGTTCGAATTATTGATGTACAGGATGTCTAGCTGTGCTATACGATGCCGTGATCTATCACAGCCTGAACAGGTATCTCAGCCCAGAGTGAGAAAAATTTCAGAGAGTCAGAGAATTTCTACCCCTGTTTGGTGACTCACTTCCGGTTCTGGCTCCGATACGCTGCCTCCGGTAGCGATAGCTATACCGCATCGGAGCGCATCAAGCCATGAATCACCTAGTAGAGAAGATGCTATTCATCGTATTCGTGGCTGGGGTGCTGGCAGCGGTGCTCATGATCACCGGACCGATCAGGACATCGCAGCGAGCAGCCCCCTCTTCGACGGCCGCGCCTCCTGCGGCAGGGGGGCAAGAGACCGGCCAGGCCACGCCCGAGTGGGCCACGCCCCCGGAATCGGTCGCGACGGATGCGGAGTCGGAAGGCGGTGATCCGACCGCCGCCACGGGCCATGACCACAGTCACGACACCGATCCGTCGGCGTGGCTGACGGGTACCACCGTCCGCTATCCGCCCGAGACGGGGGAGGAGGTCGGGCGGGCGTCCACCCTGTCCGCCCTCGCTCCAGCGGACGCAGTTGCAGACTCGGATCCGGCAGCTGAGCTCCGGGCGATGGAACCGGGGCAGTGCCCTCCGATCGAAGAACTGTGGGTCGCGGACGGCCGTCCGGTCGAGGATCCGTGCACGCTGGCCGAGGTCCAGCGGGCCACGTACCTGGCATACACCGGCACGGACCCCCAGCGCCGCTCGGCCATCAGGAACGGTCCCCTGCTCGATGAGGTGTTCGCCGCGCTGGACGACTTCGGTCGGACCCACGACGCCGCTCTCTACCACCCGGAGCGGCGCGGCCGGTCCAGCGTGGTATTCGAGGAGATCGTGTGGCGGGGCGGTCCGGAGGCCGACCGCGGGGTGATAGCGGTCCGTTACCGGCTCCACCATCCCGACTTCGTTCCCACCGATCTATTCCTCGACACCCTCGTCCAGGTGGACGGGGAATGGAAGCTCTCTTACAGGAGGTCCTACTGCGTGAAGGTCCTGGTGATCATGGAGCACATAGGAAGCGATGTCCGCTGTCCCCGTGACCCGACCCCCGAGGTCAACGAGGACGAGGCGCCCGGTTCCACGGGTAGGTACTGATGGCTCGGATGCGTAGGCACCTGCGGGATCTCCCGGTACCTGCCGAACAGGCGCCTGCTGCGGTCGGCTGGTTGGTGCTGGTGGGCTTGCTCGTGGCCGCTGCCCTGTGGGCTTCCGAGCCGGGCGGGGCCCACCCCACCGAGACTTCGTGGCAGCCGGGCCGGACGGTGGCGACATGGGACTGGGAGCAGCACTGGAACTACTGGAAGAAGCTGGAGTGCATCCAGACCAACATGGAGACGGGCACGGGCGAGATCACCTGTGCGAAATGGAAGTCCGTCGGCAACCTGTGGAGGGCCTGTGGCCCCAGGATCAGCCCGCCGCAGCCGGGCAGGATCAACAGCTGTGGCATCGGGCGCGGCGGGCACGCCCCGCACGGGGACGGCGTCACGGTCAAGTACCGGTACCTGAACAGGCACGAGGACCGCCTCGGTCCCAGGTACTACGTGTGCGCCGGGAACAGGAATCTGCCGGCCGACACCAGCCCCGGCAACTGCGGGACCTGGGTGAAGGTGGACCACGCACACTGTGCCGAGGATCCGAGCGCCCATCCGCCCGACTGCCCGACCACGACAACCAATCGGGAGATACCGCCCGATTCCGTTACCGACACTACCCGGGGAACCACCGCGACCACTAGGCATGCCACGACTACCACCAGAAGGCGAACCACCACCACCCGGCGGCCGACCGTGACCACCAGGCCGGCTACGCCCACCACCGTCAGGCCCCCTCCGCCTCCTCCGCCGCCTGCGTGCACGGTGGCCGGCGCCGTCACCTCCTTCCATGACACCATCGACGCCATGGCCGCCCCGTCGCTGGGCTTCCGGCCGGTCCGGAACGGCTACGTGAGGGTGCCTGTCCAGGCCTACTACCAGGGGTATCCGTCCCGGATCTATACCGAGCGGATCGACGGCGAGCGGGTGTCCATCCGGATCTGGGTGAGCCGGATGTCCTGGGTGATGACCGGCCTGGGGAGGCCCGACGGGACGGAGCTCGGCATCAGGACTTTCCGCCGCAGTGCGCCGGGCTACCACGATGCCAACTCGTTGACGACCCCGGTCGAAGTCCGGTTCGGGGGCGACGAGGCGGTATACCTCAGGTCCTCGCTGCGGGCGGGCTACCCGAGCGGGTATCCGGTGGATCTGACAGTGGTGTGGAGCGGCGAGTGTCAGGAGTCCGGTACTTCCGGCTGGACCAGCCTCGGAACAAGGAGCCAGGACGCCGGCTTTTCCTACCGGGTATTCGCCATCCGCAGCCGCCCCAGCGGCTGAGGCCTGTGCCGAATGGACGCCGCAAACGCTAGCGCTCGACGAGGGGTCGAACCGGTCGGGGAGTACCCGGCGTGGTGACCGGTAAGCTTGACCTGCGCGAGGCTGCAGCTGTTCGGAGTCAAGGGTGCTGTTGCACGGAGAACTGCGACTCGCAAGCGTGGAGGAACCTGTGGAAGCGGCGATGGGGATCATATTCGAGGTGACGGAGGCGCCGGAGGGCGGCTTCGATGCGCGAGCTCTGGGCCACAGCATCTTCACGCAGGGTGAAGACTGGGCCGATCTCAAGGCGATGGTCACCGACGCCGTCCGCTGCCACTTCGGAGACGGGGACGAGCAACGGCTGGCACGGTGGCTATTAGTCAGTGGCTGATGTTCATCGGTTAGATCCAACTAGCAACTAGCAACTAGCAACCACGGACTAGCTAGTGTCGGCTCTATGAGCGACGTGGTGGAGCGGGCCAGGGCGTGGATCCTGGGCGATCCCGATCCCCACACCAGAGCCGAGTTGAGCGCACTGCTCGACTCCGGAGACCGGGCCGAGTTGGCCGATCGGATGGACGGGACGCTCGCCTTCGGCACAGCCGGCCTGCGCGGGATCGTGGAAGCCGGTTCCAACCGGATGAACCGCGCCACGGTCATACGGGCCACCCGTGGGCTGGCCGACTTCCTGTTGGCCCGCCACGGGGGAGCCCCGGCCGCTCCGGTAGTGGTTGGCCGCGATGCCCGGCCGTCCAGTTCGGACTTCATGCGCGATGTGGTCGGGGTGCTGAGCGCCGCCGGTCTGGCGGTCAGGTTCTGGGAGGAGGAGGTTCCGACTCCGCTGGTGGCCTATGCGGTCCGGGCCCTGGGCGCCTGCGCCGGCGTGATGATCACCGCCAGCCACAACCCGCCCCGCGATAACGGCTACAAGGTCTATGACGCCAACGGTGCCCAGATCATCCCTCCGGTCGACGCCGGCATCTCCGCAGCCATCGACCGGGTGGGTTCGGCGGTCGATGTTCCCCGCATGGATGCACCGCTCCAGGAAGGCAGGGAGGGGACGGGTCGCGTCTCTCCCGATGTCTGGGACGGGTACCGGAACGAGCTGGCCCGGCTGCGGTCGACCGCGACGGTCGATCCCGGCCTGCGGATCGTCTACACGCCGATGCATGGGGTGGGTTGGCGGTACCTGCGCGAGCTGCTGGCCGGAGCCGGTTACCTCGATGTTCACCCTGTTGAGGAGCAGGCCGAACCGGACGGGCGCTTCCCGACCCTGCCGTTCCCCAATCCCGAGGAACCGGGCGCCATGGACCTGGCACTGGCGCTGGCGGGGAAGGTCGGCGCCGACCTGGTGCTGGCCAACGATCCTGACGCCGACCGGTTGGGGGTGGCGGTGCCCGGCGCCGATGGATGGGTCGGCCTCACCGGCAACCAGGTGGGCGTGCTGCTGACCGACTTCATTCTCTCGCACCGGCCGGCCGGTGGGGAGCCGCGCGGCAGGCAACCACTCGTTGTCAGCACCATCGTCAGCTCGCCCATGGCCGGACTGGTGGCGGCCGCTCGAGGGGCCCGCTTCGAGACCACCCTGACCGGCTTCAAGTGGATCATGAACGCGGCGCTCGACATCGAGTCCGAGGGCCGGGGTGTCCTGGCCTTTGGATTCGAGGAGGCACTGGGCCATGCGGTGGGGGGTTTGGTGTGCGACAAGGACGGCCTGTCGGCCGCCCTGTTCATGGCCGATCTGGCATCCGAGTGCCGGAGCCGGGGCGAGACGGTGCTCGACCGGCTGGAGGCACTGTATCGCCGGTTCGGGCTGTGGGTCTCGGTCCAGCACAGCATCAGGAGGTCGGGAGCGGCCGGAGCGAGCGAGATCAGCGGCGCCATGCGACGGTTGGCGGAACACCCCCCGGATGCCTTGGGAGGAGTGGCGGTGGTGGGAATGACCGATTACCGGGAGGGCGCCGAACGGAGGCCTCGGTGGCTCGGAGCAGCGTCCCTGGTGGAGCTACGGCTCCAGGATCGAACCCGGGTGCTCGTCCGGCCGAGTGGCACCGAGCCCAAGCTTAAGATGTACGTGGATTCCACCCGCCCGGTTACCGGATCCGATGACCCGTCCGGAGTCGAACGCGACCTGGAGGGGCATGCCGGAGCGGTGGCATCCGACCTGGCCGGCTATATCGGCCTGTAGAAGATAGGCCGAACACCTTTGGGAGGAACGCGATGACGGTGGTAACCGAGCTTTTCCAGGGTCCGAAGACCCAGCTCCGGATCGGGGGCGACTGGACGGCGGGGGATGGAGAGCTCGACGTCATCGATCCAGCTACCGAACAGGTACTGGCGGCCGTCTCCACCGCGGGAATCGGACAGGCCCGCCTGGCGGTGGACGCAGCCTCCGAAGCAGCACCCGGATGGGCGGCCACCGCTCCGCGACGGCGATCGGACATCCTTCGGCGGGCCTACGACCTGATGCTCGAGCGGGAGGAACAGCTGGCCGAGCTGATCATCCTCGAGAACGGCAAGTCCTATGCCGACGCCATCGGGGAGGTTCGATACGGCGCCGAGTTCTTCCGGTGGTTCTCGGAGGAGGCGGTCCGGATCATGGGCGAGATACGCACCGCTCCGCGAGGCGACAAACGGATCGTCGTGCTACCCGAGCCGGTCGGGGTCTCCCTCATGGTCACCCCGTGGAACTTCCCGTCGGCCATGGCGACCCGCAAGATCGCGCCCGCCCTGGCGGCCGGATGCACCACCATCCTCAAGCCTGCCTCCGACACCCCGCTCTCGGCTCTGGCTGTGGCGGACATCCTGGCGGAAGCTGGCGCCCCTCCCGGGACCGTCAACGTGGTGATGGCGCGGGGTTCCTCCGGAGTGGTTGACGTCATGCTCGACGACCCGCGGGTGAGGAAGCTGTCCTTCACGGGCTCCACCGAGGTCGGTCGGATCCTGATGGAGAAGGCCGGGCGCCGCATCCTCCGGACCAGCATGGAGCTGGGTGGTAATGCCCCGTTCGTCGTCTTCGACGATGCCGACATCGAGGCCGCCGTCCAGGGCGCCGTGGTGGCCAAGATGCGCGTCGCCGGCGAGACCTGCGTGGCCGCCAACCGCTTCTACGTGCAGTCGGGCGTGGCGCGACAGTTCACCGACCGCTTGACCGAGGCGATGGCGGGTCTCCGGGTGGGCCCGGGCATCGACAGGTCCAACGAGGTCGGCCCGATGATCAACACTGCCGCGGTCGAGAAGATCGACCGCCTGGTCTCGGGCGCGGTCGACGACCAGGCCACGGTCTGTACCGGCGGAGCGGCGCCGGATGGTCCCGGTTACTTCTACCAGCCCACCGTTCTGTCGGAGGTCGCTCCCGACGCAGCGATCCTCGGTCATGAGATCTTCGGGCCGGTTGCCCCGGTGGTGTCCTTCGACTCAGAGGAGGAGGTCATCGAGGCCGCCAACAACACCATCCACGGCCTGATCTCCTACGTGTACACCGGAGACATGAACCGGGCCTTCCGGGTCGGCGAGGCGATCGAGTCGGGAATGGTGGCGCTCAACCGGGGCATCATCTCGGACGAGGCGGCGCCATTCGGTGGCGTGAAGGAGTCAGGCGTGGGCCGCGAGGGCAGCCACCACGGCATGGAGGAGTTCCTGGAGCTGAAGTACCTGGCTTGGTAGTTGCTAGTTGCTAGTTGCTAGTTGCTAGTTGCTAGTTGCTAGTTGCTAGTTGCTAGCAAATGTTAGCAACTCCTGACACTGACCACTCCTTGGGGCAGACCGACTAGGGAGACTCGTGGCCGTTCGGGAGAAGGCTCCGGGTTGTTCCAGTAGGTCAGTCCCCGTATGGGGCTTGTTAACTATTCTCGGGGCGGATCGTTTCTGATAGCCGGGATCGACCGACCGTGGTCGTGTTCCCGGGGTGGGAGGTACGGTGTCTGCCGAGAGGGCGACCGACCGGGTTTCGCTGACGGGAGCGGACGGACCGCGCTCGTACCAGGCCGGTCCCGTGGTAACCGGGAAGCACGTGGAACTCGATGCGGTGATGGCCAAGGCGGGCGCGGAGAACTTCCCGGTTGCGCTTCGCCTGCTCCCGAGAGAAACACGCCGGCACCTGGAGGCCATCTACGGTTACGCCCGGCTCGTGGATGATCTGGGGGACGAGTTCCCGGGAGACCGATCCGCCGCCCTTGACTGGGTCGATTCGGAACTGGACGCTCTTTTCTCTGGCTCACCCCGCCATCCCGTGTTTCGCCGGCTGGCGCCCATGGTCGACGGCTTCGGCGTGCCGCGCCGGCCCTTCGATCGGTTGCTGGCGGCCAACCGGCTGGACCAGCACAAGACCCGCTACGAGACCCGCCAAGAACTGCTCGACTACTGCGCCCTGTCCGCCAACCCGGTCGGCCACATGGTGCTGGCGGTCTTCGAGGCGACCACCCCGGAACGCCTCGCCGCATCGGACGCGGTGTGCAGCGGCCTCCAGGTACTGGAGCACCTCCAGGACGTGGCCGAGGATGCGAGGGCCGGACGCGTCTACCTGCCCGCCGAGGACATGGCGCGGTTCGGGTGCTCGGTCGAGGACCTCTCGGCCCCCGAAGCCGGGACCGCCCTCCGGGAACTGGTCGCCTACGAGTCGGGATTCGCCCGTGAGCTGGTCGAGGAGGGCTTTCCACTGGTCCGGTCCCTGACCGGGTACGCCCGCCTGGCGATATCGGGCTTCGTGGCAGGGGGGCTGGCCGGCCTGGACGCCATCGAGAAGGCCGGCTTCGAGGTGTTGGGCGGCACCCGGCGCGCCGGCCGAGCGGGCATCCTCCGCCGCTTCATCCGCGTCTACCTGGGTCGGCGACGCCAGGGGGACCGCGCGAAAGCAAGTCCGTGACCCCCGAGCGCGCATACGAGACGTGCGAGCGGATTACCTGGGAGGCGGCCCGCAACTTCGCCTACGGCATCCGGCTGCTTCCCCCTCCCAAGCGCCGGGCCATGGCCGCGCTCTATGCCATGGCGAGGCGCATCGACGACGTCGGAGACGGAACCTGGCCCCGCGACCGCAAGCTCGAGGAGCTGGAAAAGCTCCATGGGGCGATAGAGAGCCTTCGCGCCGGAGACGTGGAGGACCGCGACGATCCCGTGCTGGTGGCCCTGGCCGACGCCGCGGCCCGTTACCCGATCCCGGTCGGGGCACTGCACGAGATCGTCGAAGGTTGCGAGATGGACGTGCGGGGCGCGGAGTACGCCACGATGGAGGACACGATCCGTTACTGCCGGCTGGTGGCGGGGTCGGTGGGCCGCCTCTCGCTCGGCGTGTTCGGAGTCCGAGGCGGCCGGCGGCGGGAGCCGGTGGGGGAGAGCGAGGCTTCCCGGATGGCTGATGATCTGGGCGTGGCCTTCCAGCTGACCAACATGCTGCGGGATATCGCGGAGGATCTGCGGATGGGTCGCATATACCTTCCAGAGCAGGAACGGGATCGCTTCGGCATAGCGCCTGGTCGGTGGACCCCGCCGGAGCGGGTCGGCGCCATGGTCGAATACGTGGCGGGTCAGGCCTCGGTCTGGTTCGACAGCGGCCTGGTGCTGCTGGCGCATCTAGACCATCGCAGCCGGTCCTGCACGGCCGCCATGGCGGGGATCTACCGGCGGCTCCTGCGGCGGATGCGCGCCCAGCCCACCCTTCCCCTCACCGAGCGCGTCAGCCTCCCGGCCTGGGAGAAGGGCCTGGTGGCGGTTCGTAGCATCTCCGGTCTGCAGCCGTGAGCAACCGCCCCCGAGTGGTGGTCGTGGGTGGCGGCCTGGCCGGCCTTGCGGCCGGTCTGGAAGCCGCTGACCGGGGAGCATCGGTGACCCTGCTGGAACGACGTCCCCGCCTGGGCGGCGCGACCTGGTCCTTCGAGCGGAAGGGGATCTCGTACGACAACGGCCAGCACGTCTTCCTCCGTTGCTGTACCGCTTACCTGGCCTTTCTGGAGAAGATCGGCTCGATCGGCAACGTGATCATCCAGAAGAGGCTGAACATTCCCGTGCTACGACCCGGGGGTAAGGCGGGAAGGATCCGGCGTACCTTCGGACCTGCCCCCCTTCATCTGGCGCCGTCGCTCCTGGCTTACCCTCATATCAGCCTCAGGGCCAGGTTGAAGGTCCTGGCGGCCGGAAGAGTCCTGCGAAAACTCGACCCGGAGGATCCGACTCTTGACAGGATGTCTTTCGGTGACTGGTTGGCCGCCCGCGGTCAGCCGGCTGAGGCCGTGGAGAGATTCTGGGACCTGGTCGTGCTACCGACGGTGAACGTCCATGCTCGGGACGCATCCCTCAAGCTGGCCGCCAAGGTGTTCGTCACCGGGCTCCTGACCGACGCCGCGTCCGCAGACATCGGCTGGGCGTCGGTACCGCTCTCGGTGCTCCACGGTGACGCCGGCCGGCGCGCCCTGGAGGCTCGGGGGGCCCACGTGGTGACCCGGGCGGCGGTGTCATCGGTTCGATCCGGTTCCGGGGAACGCCTGGAGGTCACGGTCAGCGACGGGAGCATCGAAGCCGATTCGGTGGTGGTGGCCGTCCCGCACGACGTGGTCGGTTCGATGCTTCCATCGGGTGCCGTACCCTTCCAGGACCGTCTGGACCGGCTGGGGGTCTCGCCGATCGTGAACGTGCATCTGGTCTATGACCGTCCCATCACCGACCTCCCGATGTTCGCCGCGGTCGGGAGCGACATCCAGTACGTGTTCGACCGGACCGGAGCAGCCGGTCTGGACGACGGCCGCCAATGCCTGGCTATCTCCCTGTCGGCGGCGGATTCCCATCTCGGTGCGAGGGCGCCGGATCTGGTGGAGCACTTCGTGGCGGAGATGGAGCGCCTGCTGCCGGCCGCGGCCGGGGCGGTCGTGACCGAGTCGATGGTCACCAGGGAACCGAGGGCGACCTTCCGCGGAGGGCCCGGCACCCATCCGTTCCGATCCGGCACCGAGTGCGAGGTACCCGGGGTCTTCCTGGCCGGCGCCTGGTCCGGCACGGGATGGCCGGCCACGATGGAGGGGGCGGTGCGCAGCGGCGTCGAGGCCGGACGCCGGGCGGCGAGGTTTGCCATTCGGAATGGGGACCCGATACCGGAGACGGTTCCACCGGCCGCTGAGGGGGTCAGGACGTGAGGCGCACCACACCGGACTTGCTGGAGCGGACCCGGGTCATGGTCGAACCCGCCCTGATCGAGGCGGTGGGACGGCTGTCCTCGAGCCTCGCTGTCATGGTCCGCTACCACTTCGGGTGGATCGACTCGGCTGGGGCTCCGGTGCCGAACCCGCGCCACGGCAAGGGCATCCGGCCCACGCTTGCGCTCATGTCGGCAGAAGCCGTGGGTGCGGCGGCCGAAGTCGCCCTTCCGGGGGCGCTCGCGGTGGAGATCGTTCACAACTTCTCGCTCGTCCACGACGACATCATCGACAACGATCCCGAACGCCGGCACCGGGCCACGGTATGGAAGGCCTTCGGCGCCGGCGATGCCATCATCGCCGGCGATGCCATGATGCTGCTCGCTCTCGAGTTGCTGCTGGACCGGCCCACGCCGCCGCGGGTCGCCGCGGCCGCCGACCTGTCGGGAGCCACTGCGTCAATGATCGCCGGCCAGCACATGGACATGTCGTTCTACCGCTCGGAGGCGGTGGATGTCGACCTGTGCTGGGAGATGGTCTCTCTCAAGACGGGCGCCCTGCTGGCTCATGCCTCGGCGGTGGGGGCCATCCTGGCCGGCGCGCCGGAACAGACGGTCCGCCGGCTCCGGAGCTTCGGGCTGGAGTTGGGTCGGGGGTTCCAGGCCATCGACGACCTGCTGGGTATCTGGGGAGATCCCTCGGTGACCGGCAAGCCGGCCGGTAACGACCTCAGGGAGCGCAAGAAGTCGATCCCGGTGGCGGTGGCGCTGGCCTCGGGTTCCCCGGCCGGCAGCAGGCTGGCCGATCTGTACGCCCGGGAGCGGCTGGATGACGACCGGATCGAGGCGGCTGCCGCCCTGGTCGAGGAGGCGGGCGGGCGGGAGGCGACCGTCTCCGCGGCCCGCGACTGCATGCAGCGGGCGGCTGATGCCCTCAGGGGGGCGGACATAGACCCGCAGGTAGCCGGAGAACTGGAGGACCTGGCCGCTTTCGTGGTCGATCGCGACTTCTGATCGGGTTTTTCCCATTCCGATTGGAGGGATAACGCCGGGCCGATGTATGATTAGTCAGGTTGCCCTAACATCACGGATAAGGTAGCCGTTAGCCGGATGCTCAACCCTTCGTAGCACGGCCCCTTCAGGAGCCCGTATGTCATATCTACAGGCAAACGATGTCGCCAAGCGTTTCAATGGCACGTCCGCGCTGGCCGGTGTCGACCTGGCGGTCGAACAGGGCGAGTCGCTGGCGCTGCTCGGTCCCAGCGGATGCGGCAAGACCACGCTGCTGCGCATCCTGGCCGGTCTGGAGGTTCCCGATCGGGGCGACATCACGCTAGAGGGCAGGACCCTTACGGGTACGGCCCGGTTCGTCCCTCCGGAGCAGAGGCGTATCGGGATGGTCTTCCAGGACTGGGCACTGTTTCCCCACATGACGGTGGCCAGGAACGTGGCGTTCGGCCTGGGCAAGGGGGGAGACCGGAGCCGGGTCTCCGAGACGCTGGATCTGGTCGGCCTGTCGCATCTGGCGGACCGCTACCCCGACGAGTTGTCGGGAGGGCAGGCGCAGCGGGTGGCTGTGGCCAGGGCTCTGGCGCCCCGTCCCCGGGTGCTGCTCTTCGACGAGCCGTTCTCGAACCTCGATACCGGCCTGCGCACCAGGATCCGGGCCGATGTGGCGGCGCTGATGCGCGAGGTGAGGATGACTTCGATCTTCGTCACCCACGACCAGGAGGAGTCGTTCGTGGTGGGGGACCGGGTGGCCGTGATGCGCGAGGGTCGGATCGAACAGGTCGGCCGGCCGGCCGACGTGTACCAGAGCCCCGTCTCCGCCTGGGTGGCCACCTTCGTCGGCGAGGCCAACGTGCTGGGCGGGCTGGCGACCAACGGGCACGTTTCCACCGCGGTCGGACAGATTCCCCTGGCCGACCCGGTGAGAGGACCGTGCCAGGTCGTCGTACGTCCCGAGTACCTGGCGGTGGGCCGGGGGGACCAGGGCGTGGTCTCCGCGGTCGAGTTCTACGGGCACGACACCACCTACCAAGTGGCTCTCAACGGGACGAAACTGGTGGCCCGGGTGATCGCCGCACCCGACTTCGCACCCGGCGACCGGGTATCCGTGTCCTACGCCGGCCCCGGAGCGGCCGCCTTCGCCTCCGCTAGTCATTAGTTGTTAGTTGTGGTTTGTTGGTTGGATGTCAGTCAGGCCGCAGTGGTTCCCCCTAACCTGCTGTATCACGAGCCTCTTCGACTCAGCACTATGGAAACCCAAGCGCCTACCAACATTGGAACGATCGAATCCATCGCTAAGGGTGATAAGATCTAAAATCTATTAGTAACTATCGGCCTAGAAACTAATCAACTAGTGACTAGCAACTATCGACTAGAAACTAGCCGGGGTACAATTCCGACATGCCGGTGACCGCCCTACCGACCACCCACCGTCCCAGACGCGTGTATCTCGCCGAGCCGAACGGATATTGCGCCGGGGTGTACATGGCCGTCAAGGCGCTCGTCTGGATGGTCCAGATATTCGACGCCCCGGTCTACTGCTACCACGAGATCGTCCATAACCGGTTCGTCGTGGAGTGTTTCGAACGAGCCGGGGTGGTGTTCGTCGACTCGATCGACCAGGTGCCGCAAGGCGCTCCCGTCATGCTGTCGGCCCATGGCTCGGCCCCCGAGGTGGTGCGGGACGGGGAAGACCGGGCCGGGATCGTCATCGACGCAGTCTGCCCGCTGGTGGCGAAAGTTCATCATGAGGTCAAGCGGCGGGCGGCGAAGGGGTTCGACATCATCTTCGTGGGCCACGAAGGGCACGATGAGGCGGTGGGCACGATGGCCCGGGCGCCTTCGAACATCACCCTGGTCGAACCGGAGACGGGGCTGGTGGGCTTCAGGCCAAGGGATCCCGGCAAGGTGGCGCTGTTCGCCCAGACCACCCTCGGGATGCACGAGTGGGAGGCGATCAGGTCCGAGGCCTCGGGGCGCTACGAGAACCTGGAGACCTCTCGCAAGAGCGATCTCTGCTACGCCACCACCAACCGCCAGGATGCGGTACTCGAGATGAGTTCCGAGTGTGATCTGATCCTGGTGGTTGGTTCCGACAACTCGTCGAACACCAATGCCCTGGTCCGGACCGCCCGTATGCGCGGCGCCGCCGCCTACCGGATCGACTCCGCGGATGCGATCCGAACCGAATGGTTGGACGCTGCGGAAGTGGTCGGGCTGACGGCGGGCGCATCGGCTCCCGACCACCTGGTCCGGGAGGTGCTCGAGCGCCTCGATCCTGCCGAAGGGTGGAGCCTTTTCCGGGTTACCGAGGAGGATGAGTACTTCCCTCTGCCGCGCGGGCTGAGGGCCTTGCTGAATGCGTTGGTGTCGACGGTCCGGATCGGGTTCTCTGCCCCCTCGAACGGTAAGGGACCGCTCGACTACGACCGCCAGGTCACGGCTACCGACGCGCTAGCCAAGCTGGAGTCGTTCCCGTCGGGTCAGCCGGCCCTACCAGCGGCTGGACTCCTCGGCGTACACATGGTCGGGCAACCTGTAGCTGATCCCGGCCTCGTCGAAGACGGAGACCTGGAGTAGGGACGTAAAGGCGGTGAAGTTGTTGTTCTGCTTGGCCAGCGGCTTCACGTACCGGGCTGTGAAACGCTGGTAGCGCCGCTGCATGCGGAACCAGGGGAGCACCCCGACCAGAGGGGTGGCCGGATAGTTCAGCTGGTCGGAGAGCGTCCTACCGATCAGGGCCCGGGAAACGCGGAACACGTAGTTGGCGAAGTTCTGCCGGACCTTCGGATCGGTCATATCCACGAGCAGCGGGCCCGAGTTGATCAACGCGTTCGCCATCGCTATCGATTCGAAGTCGGGCTCCGGCTCGCATAGGCGCCCGATCTCGAAGACCTTCAATGCCTCTTCCTCGTCGGTGTACAGGATCGGATCGGGGATACCCATCAGGTGGCCTGTATACCGCCATACGGCCATGAATCCGGCTCGTTCCTCATCGGTATAGGTAGCGCCGAGGTTCTTCATGTGCTTGAGCAATCGGGCCGAGAAGGCCACGATGGCGAAGCCGAGGTGGGCGGCGCTGACCGGCAGACCCCAGGCCTCCTCGTCCCAATCATCGGAGTTCGCCAGCAGGCTCCTGATCTGGGCATGCAGGATGCGGATCCGCACCGACAGCTTCCAACCGTCCCCTTGCCGCTCCATACCGCCGGGCATGAAGATCTCGACCATGTGCCGGTTGTTCTGCTTCAGGCGACGTACACCCTGGTCCCGAAGGCGTCCGGTTATGAAGAACGACTTGGCGATGTTGGTCGAGAACCCTTCGACCAGGGTGCCGGCGAGCATCGATGCGAGCACGACCGGCGAGTTCCTGTGGAACATGCGGACGCCGGGCAGGAAGTCGGCTTGGTTCACCCAGTCTGGAGGCGTCTCCATCGGGTCGAAGAACTCCCGCACGAACGAGGGCGCCCGGCGTAGGGCCTCCTCATCCCGGTCCATACCCGCGGTGACCAGCGGTAGGGCCTGCTCGGTGGGCATTTCGTGGATTCTCTCGATGAAGGCATCGGCCTCGGGGTCCCCGACCCGGGTATGGACGATGTAGTTGCGCGCCATCTCCGCATCGACGAGGCGGGCCTCGGCATAGCCGGCCGCGTAGTCGGTCGGAATTCTCACCGGTTGCGATCCTCCCCGGGGCCATTTGCCGGATGCTCCTCCTCTGCCTCGACACGCAGGTCGGGCAGCCAGTTCAGCCAGGGCGGCATGTACCAGTTGCGCTTGCCCAGCACTTCCATGCTGGCCGGTACCAGGACGGAGCGGACCAGCGTGGCGTCCAGTAGCACGGCCACCGCCAAACCGAAGCCCATGAGTTGGTTGATGATGGTCCGTCCCGTGGCGAAGGCGCCGAACACGACCACCATGATGAGGGCGGCGCCGGTGATGATCCCGGCGGTCGAACGGAGTCCGTAGGCCACCGCCTCGGTGTTGTCGCCCGTCTCGTCGTAGCGTTCGCGTATCCGGCTGAGCAGGAAGACGTGGTAGTCCATGGACAGCCCGAACAGGACGGCGAACAGGAATAGCGGTATCCAGGCGTCGATCACGTCGGCCCGCTGGAATCCGAACAGGTCGATCGCGACTCCCTTCTGGAATACCAGCACCAGCAGCCCGTATGTGGCGCCGACGGAGAGCAGGTTCATGATGATTGCCTTGAGCGGGATGACCAGGGACCGGAAGACCATCATCAGGATGACGAAGCTGAGGCCGAGCACCAGGGCGAAGACGATCGGTGTGTAGACCCTCACTATCCCGAAGAAGTCGGCCACCTCTGCGGTGAGACCACCCACGTAGACCTGGACGGGGGCCCCCTCGAACGCGGTCGGGATGATCTCGTCGCGGAGGACCGACATCAATTCGGCGGCCTCCGGACTGCTCGGCTGACCCGGGTAGGGAAGGGACAGGAGCGTCAGATCCCCGGCCGCGTTCACCTCCCGGGTGGGGGGCACCGGGAACCTGGGATCGGCGATGAGCGCCCCCTGCAACTTCCCGATCGCGGCTGTCACGGCGGGGTCTTCGGCGTCGCCGTCCACGACTATCTCGGCCGGGCTGAGTACGCCGGCGGGGGTGACACTCCCCACGGCGAACTTCTCCTCGAGCAGCAGGAAGGCTTCCTTTGTCTGCGCGCCATCAGGGAAGGTGTTGACATCGTTCAGCCCCGTCCGCATGTCCAGGTAGAAGTAGGACAGGGCGAGCATCGGGATGGCGACGAGGAGGATGCTGATCACCGGGCGGCGCATCACCATCCGGGTGACGTTCTCCCAGAAGCCCTCTTGGGACATGTCGGGGCTCTTGAGCGAGAACCTGGCCAGGAATCGAATCCGGAGAAGGTCCACCTTCGGACCGAGCAACGTCAGCACGGCCGGGAGCAGGGTCAGCGTCGCCAGCATGGCGAAGATCACCACCAGGATCGCCCCGAGCGCCAGGGATTGGTAGAAGGAGGCCGGGGTGATCAGGAGACCGACCAGGGCCAGCACCACGGTGGCGCCGCTGAAGATCACCGTCCGACCCGCTGTCGCGGTGGCACGTCCTACCGCGTCACGCGCCGGCAGCCCGCGCGCCATCTCCTCCTTGAAGCGTGAGACGACCAGGAGCGAGTAGTCGATGCCGACCGCCAGACCGATCATCACCACCATCAGCGTGACGAAGAAGACCAGCTGGAACTGCTGGCCGATGACGGCAACGGCTGCCAGGGCGAGGACGATGGCCACCACGGCCAGACCCAGCGGGAGCAACATGGCCACCACCGCGCCGAGGAGGACCAGCAGGATGACGAGCGCTACCGGGACCCCGAACCGCTCGCCCCTCTCCAGGTCGTGAATGGCCAGTTCGTTGGTCTCGAAGGCAACGCTGGCGTCGCCCCCGATCAACACCCGGAAGCCACCCACCCCGTTGGCTTCTTCGACGATGTGGATGACGTCACCGACGTCCACGGTGGCGTCCTGGGCGCTACCGGTCATTGCGAAGGCCATGATGGTGGTCTGGCGGTCACGGGAAACCAGCACCGGATTGTTGGAGACGTAGAAGTGATCCTGCAGGGCCACCACGTCGGGTCCCAGCCCTGTGATCTCGGCGGCAAGCGACTCCACCTTCGTTCGGAAGGCCGGGTCGTCCACGGTCATGGATGGCGACTCGACCACAACCAACTCTGCCAGCTGCCTGGGGCCTCGCAACCTGTCCTCGAGGAGCGCGGCGGCCTGCTCCGATTCGTAGCGCGAGGACAGCCGGAACTCGGTAGTGGTGGCGCTGTCCAGCAGCCGGTCGATCAGCCCGAGCGAAACCAGCACCAACCCAACCCATATACCGATGGTGACCAGCGGCCGGCGCGTCGAGAAGCGGGCGAGCGGTCCGAGCATCAGGTCTCTCCTCCTTATCCGCCGTTCACGGAAGAAATTGCTGGCAGATCCGTGACCCTAGGTCCCCCGGATGGCCGGATGAGGATGTCCGAGAACATCCCTTCCCCACCCTAGCGACGTTTCCGCTTCCAGCCGCGCTCGTCGGGCCTCATGCGGTCTGCGCGAACACCCGACGGACCCGGTGCCCCTATCCGTCTCCGGCACGGCGGCGACAGGCGACCGGGTGTCGTCAACCCGTGTTGCGCATGCCCGCCGCGATGCCGTTGATGGTCAGGAGTAGTCCGCGCCGGTATCTCTCGGGGTCGCCTGAACGGGATCGTTTCAGTAGTTCCACCTGCAGCACGTTCAGCGGGTCCAGGTAGGGGTCACGCACCGCCAGGGTCCGCCGCAGCAGCGGGCGATCGGCCAGCAGGTCGGCCCCGGTCACCCGCCGGAGTGAGGTAACGGTCAGAGCGTATTCAGCGGCGATCATCTGGAGCATGGGCCGGCGCTCGACCGGTACCAGGTTGTCCACGTAGTGGCGGGCGATCGAGAGATCGGTCTTGGCCACGGTCATCTCGACATTGGAGATGAAAGTGCGGAAGAAGGGCCACTCCCGGTACATCCGGGCCAGATCGGTCCCCAGCCCCGCCTCGGCGGCCGCCGCGAACCCGCTTCCCACCCCATACCAACCGGGGACGATCTGGCGTGACTGGGTCCAGCCGAACACCCACGGAATGGCCCGGAGGTGGGTGACCCCGGCCGTCTGGTGTCGCTTCGCGGGGCGGGATCCGATGTTGAGCAGGCCGAGCTCCTCCACCGGCGTCGAGGTGGTGAAGTACTTGACCATGCCCGGGTCGTCGATGAACCGCCGGTAGGTCTCGTACGCGGCGGAGGACACGAGGCTCATGATCTCGTGCCATCGCCGTACGTCCTCGACGGCGTGGTGAGGGGCACGGTGGGCCAAGGACGCCTCCACCAGGGCCGAGAGTGCCAGTTCGAGGTTCCGGTGGGCGAGTTCGGCCAGACCGTACTTGTCGGCGATCACCTCGCCCTGCTCGGTGAGCTTGATGACGCCGTCCAGCGCTCCGTACGGCTGGCTGAGGATGGCGGCATGGGTGGGGCCGCCTCCCCGGCCGACGGACCCGCCGCGTCCGTGGAAGACGTCGATCCGTATCCCGGAGCGGCGGGAGAGGTCGCGGATGGCCAACAAGGCCTTGTGGATCTCCCATTGCGAGGTGGTGATCCCTCCGTCCTTGTTCGAGTCGGAATATCCGACCATGACTTCCTGGATCCCGCCGCGCAGATCCAGGAGCCGCCGGTAGGCGGGCACCTCCAGCAACTCCTCCAGGGTGGGACCGATCAGCCGCAGGTCGTCGATGGTCTCGAACAGCGGGACGAAGCCGAGGCGCGCCACGCCCCGTGCCGGATCGACCAGACCCACTTCGCGGGCCAGCATCATCGGGGCCAGCACGTCGTCCACTCCCCGGGCCATCGAGATGATGTAGGAGTCGATGACCTGATCGCCGTGCTCGTCTAGCAGATCCCTCAGCAGGCCGAAGAGATCCAGGGTCTCGTCATCCCCGGCGCCGGTACCCGGCGGCGCCACCGGCCGGGTACCGGAAAGCTCGCGGGCCAGGAACCCGGTCCTGCCTTGCCGATCCAGGTCGCCGTAGCCGGTACCGAGGTAGGAGGTGAGCGATGCGATTGCCCGGTGGTGGTGATCGGTGTGCTGGCGGATATCGAGCGCGGCCAGATGGAAACCGATCGTGGCCGCCAGCAGCCGGGTTCGCGCCAGCCGGCCGCGGGCCTGGAGGGTCCCTCGATTCTCCCGCAGGGAGGACTCGAGCACGGCGAGGTCGTTGAGGAGTTCACGCGGAGAGCGGTAGGCGCGCGGTCCGCCGTCGCGTGCCTCCACGAGGCGCTGGTGGACGATCGCCAGGCCCTGGCGGTAGGGCTCGCGGTCCTTGGTGGATTCCAGCGCATCGCGATAGGACTCCCGGCTCCGGTCGACGAAAGATGCCAGCCCGTCCGATATCTCCGTGATGCGGGTGTTCGCGCTCAGTTCGCCGGCCAGACCCGCTACCTCGGAGATGAGAATCTCGAGGGCGGTCTGCCGCTGCTGTTCCACGACCGTGAGCGTCATCTCCGGTGTGACGTTGGGGTTTCCGTCCCGGTCGCCGCCCACCCATGAACCGAACCGGATCGGGCTGGCATCGGTGCTCAGCTCGCCGCCGATCAGATGCACCGCAGCGGCGATGTTGTCCAGCAGGCCCGGTATGGCCTCGCGGACGGTCTGTTCGAGGTAGTGGCGGACGAAGCGGGCTTCGTCGATCGGGTTCGGCTGCTGGTCGCGAAGCTCGTCGGTCTGCCAGATCGCCTCGATGAGTTCCTCCACCCGGCGGTCGACACGCGCCCGATCCGCCTCGGAGGTTCTCGGGTTGCTTCTGGTCGCGGTGGCGTCGGCGATCTCGCTGAGCTTCTCGAGGACCGTGCGGCGGGTGGCCTCGGTCGGATGGGCGGTGAAGACCGGCTTCAGCACCGTCCGGTGGATCAGAGCGACGGCTTCGGCGGCCGGTATCCCCGACTCGACCAGCGCGACGAGGCTCTCCTCGAATCCGCGTTCGAGCGTGTCCCCCTCGGCGTTCAGATCCTCGACCCGATGGACCTGCTCGGTCACGTTGGCGAGATGGAAGTAGACGGTGAAGGCTTTAGCCAGCTGGAGGGCCGTTTCGAGATCCACCTCTCGCAGCAGCTCGGCGAGCTCATGGGACACCTCGACCTGTGCCGACCGCAGCCGGCGGGACAGGGTCCGGACCCGTTCGACAGAGTGGAGTAGTTCCTGGCCGTGCTGCCGGACCAGTGTGTCGCCCAGTTGGCGGCCGAGGCGCCGGATATCGGCCCGCAGGTCGGCGTCGGCCAACTCGGTGGAGGCCCCTCGGCGCGACGGCTCAGGTGTGTCCGCGGTGGGTCTTGGCGTCGGTTTCATGCGCAGTGGCTCGTCACAGCCGGTCCAATGGCCATTCTCGCAGTACGGGACGCCGGCACGTTCGCTCTCATCTCTAGGCCGAGAAAGTGGAGGGCGCCGGTAGCCGGCGCCCTCCAGGTTCGTGCTCGGTTGTCGGTCGGGATCGGACTAGCCGGCGGCCAGAGCCTCCGCTATCCAGGCGTCAACCTGAGCCTGATTGTTGGCGATCCACTCTGCGACCAAGGCACTGACATCCTCGCCGGCATCCTGTCTGACGATCTGCAGCGACACGTCTACGACGTTGAGCCTTACGATCTCCAGCAGCTTCGCCGCGGCCGGGTGATTGGCCAGCATGTCGTGGCGTGCGGAGGCGATGACATCGGCTGCTACCCAACCAATGTCGCAGACCCCGTCGTCCGCCGCGCTCGGGCAGGCATCGGCGCCGATCGCGGGAGAGGTGCCAGGCCTCTGGTCCCATTCCTCTCCGCCTTCACGGCCGAGCGGATTGGAGTTGTCGATCGGGTTCTCGACGCCGACCCACACGACATTGTCGCCAGGACGCAGAGCCGTGATGTACGAGCTCGGGGTCCACGTGTACGCCACCATCGGCTCGCCGGCGTCAGCCTTGGCCGTGGCCTCCGCGAACATGGCGTCGTAGCCTGCCAGCACCTGATCGATGTTCTGCCATCCGGAGAAGGCGATCTGGCTCTGGATGATGTCGTCACAGGTCCAACTCTCCGGGCATCCGTAGATGTCGGCGATGCCGTTGCCCGGGTTGAAGTCCTGTGCGTCATAGGCCGCGATGGCGTCGGCGTTGTTGTTCAGATCATCGAGGGTGGCTATCCCGTACTCCTCGGCGAACGACTTGGTGATCAGGTAGCCCTGCAAGCCGCCAGCGAGCATCAACTCACCGACCCGCCTCACGTGCTCACCGACCAGGGAGCCGTCCGGCAACTCCGCCGCCAGCCAGCTGTTGTGTCCCGGGTACCAACTGTTGACCCAGAAGTCGGCCTCACCCTGAGCCATTGCCAGGTAGGCCAGGTTGGGGCCCAACTCGAGATCGGCGGGATCGGACACCTCGTAGCCCAGCATCTGCATCATCTGGCGCATCAACTCGGCCTGGAAGTAACCCGTCGACCAGTTGGCTCGGGCCATGGTCAGGCTGACACCTTCACCGGGCAGCCGCGCGGCCTCCGCTTCCATAGCGGCCTGCTCCTCGGCGGCCCTCGCCTCGGCCTCTGCCTCCATGGCTTCGGCCTCGTCCAGCGCAGCCTGGGCATCTGCCATCATGGCTTCGGCGTCGGCCTGTGCCTGGGCAGCTGCGGCCTGCTCCTCATCCGACATGGCCTCGGCCTCTTGGGCCATGGACGCGGCTTCCTCCGCAGCGGCTTCCGCCTCGGCCATCATGGCCTCGGCGTCGTCCATCATGGCCTGGGCCTCTGCCAGGGCGGCCTCGTCCACCACAACCTCTGTCACCGTCACCGTTGCTGGGGGTGCGGTCGTAGCTGGTTCGTCAGCGGTGTCATCTCCACAGGCTGCTGCCACGAGAGCGAGAACAGCCAAGACTGCGGTGACTCTGATACTGAGTTTCATCATGCTCCTTTCTGGTTCGTTTCTTGAGTTCGGTTTGGCGGGAGTCCCTACTCCCGCGTGGGTGGGGGTTCACATACGGGCTCCGACCGTGGCCGCTGCTGCGGTGTCGGGCTCGGCTTTCGAATCCGACGGGTCTCCGTAGACCTTGGAACGCCGGAATTCCTTGAGTACGGCCATGGTGGAAGCCAGTATCAACAGTCCGCTGACCAAGGTAACGAAGGCTCCGAATCCCGTCAGGAACTGGTTGTCGCCGGAGCGGACATGCGTGAAGATCCATGCGAAGGCGATACACGTCACAGCGCTTCCCAGCCCAGCTGTCACGGTACTCCAACGCCATCTCCACTGCTCATTGCCGCCGAATACTCCCGCAGCGGGAAGGCCGGTCAACATAGCCAGCACTCCGGCAATCAGTGCCCAGAGGCCGAGTCGCGGGCCGCTGCCGACGAGACCGTTGGTGAACGATGCTTGCCTGGCTTGGGCTTCCAGGACAAGGAGATCGGCCGCGTATACGGCCTGATTCTCTGGATCCTCATCCGCGCTGCGTTTGAGTTCCTCTATCTCTATGGCCCGCGCTTCGGCTTCCGCCATGGCCTCAGGTGTGAGGGCTCTATCCGGACGGCTGTCAGCACTCCAACCGGAGAGCACGCCGACAAGGAGAACGAGGATCGCGATCCCCAGGCCGATGATCCTCCCCCAGTTTATTCCCAGCGGGAGCGGGTGGAGCGGCGCGTGTTCTGCGACCCTTATCCACAGAATCGCTCCGACCGAGCCGATAAGCCCTCCTGCCAACGCTAGGTACACACCGATACCCTGGCCGGGATCCGCGGCGCCAACTGCAATCCTGGCGTCGGTCACTGATTGGGCCAGCCAATGAGCGGAAGATACGACCAGTATGGAGATTGCAGCGATGACCGTCCCATCTACTGCCAGCCATCGGGGCGCTCGGCCCGGTCGGGCGCCGAAGGCCAGTACCGCAAGCACCACGAACAGACCCAGCGCCAGCACGGTTATACCGAACCAGGATCCTCCGGAGGCCGACAGGCCGCTGAAGACCTGACCAGCAAGTTCGCCTTCGAGAGAAGCGTCCGCCCACCTTCCAAAAGCGCTCATCTTGCCGGCATTCGATGTCCATGGGAGGAAGGTGCTCACGATCGCTACTAAGCCTCCGATGAGCACCAGCAGCATCGGAAGACGCTCACGGTTGGAGACCGGGGCATACTCCTCGGCTTCCTGGTACTCGACTATGGCCGTTGGTTCCGTATCGGGGATCAGCACCTCCGGATCGCGGCGATGCTTCCAAGCCAGTTGAACCCGCTTGAAAAAGTTGGTGGACTCGGTGCCCTGGCGCTGCGACATGCGGTCGAGCACGACTGCCACCAGGAAGAAGGCCAAACCTCCGGCCGCGCCTTCTCCGACATCCTGGTTGTTTATGGCCCGTAGCAGCACGCGCCCGAGACCGAACGAGCCCATGAGCGCGGCGATCCCGAGCATCGAGATGGCTAGGAGGAGGGTCTGGTTGATGCCGGTCATGATGGCGGGCCGCGCCAGCGGGATCTGGACGTCGAACAGGACGCGGGCCTCCGATGCGCCGTAGGCGCGGGAGGCTTCGACCACGTCGGAGGGTACTTGCCGGATGCCCAGATTGGTCAGGCGGATCAGTGGAGGGAGGGCATAGACCATCGTGACCATCGTGGATGAGACTTCGCCCAAGCCGAAGAACCAGATGAACGGCAACATGTAGACGAAGGAGTGAACCACCTGCATAGCATCGAGGATCGGTCGGGTCACCTGCCAGATGCTGTCCACCCTGCCACAGGCGATACCGACCGGGATCCCGATCGCCACGCAGAGGATCACCGCCACCCCGATGAGCCCGATCGTGGCGGCGGTCTCTTTCCATTGTTCTTGGGCCAGCAATCCGCAGAGCATTAACGCTGCAGCTACGAAAGTGGCAACCTTCAGGTTCCGGGTGAGCCACGCCACCAACGCCATCGCCAGCACGATCCACAACCACGAGATCTCGATGAGGAAGCCGCGCACCAGATTGCGGACCATGACCTCGAACGGCCAGGCGATGATATCGAGCACTGTCTCGAGGTTGACCGCTATCCACCTGGTGGCCTGTAGCATCCAATCCCCGAAGGGGATCTTCCACTCGTCGAGAATGGCGTTATCCCAGATCGGGATACGCTCCTGTGCCTGGGCAAGAATGGTGGAGGTGTCGGCAAGAACTCTCACAGGTAGGTCTCCCGCTCGAAGCCGTCGATGAGTTGTTCGACCCGTCCCATTTCCTCCATGATGTGCCGCGGATCCAGGTTTCCGATCAGCCGGCCGTCGTCGTCCGTGACCGCGATGGGTAACCCCCTGCCGGCCGATGCATACACGTCGTTGAGCGTCGTCTCGGCGGTGGTGGTGTCGAAGTCATCCCTGAGGGCGACCGACATGTTGACAGACCCCATGCTCGCCACCCTGACGCAGTCGGCGATGGTCAGGAGCCCGGTGGGTCGACCGTTGGGGTCGCAGGCGAAGGCGCCGCTCCGATCACCTATGTGGTCCAAGGCATCGGCGAGGGACAAGTCGGGATCGATCGGTTTGGGTTCCAGCATGACTTCCCGACATTCGATCACGCGGCCTTGATCCACATCCTGGACAAACTCTGCCACATAAGCGGTGGCAGGCTCTGTGAGGATCTCTTCAGGGGTCCCGATCTGGACGACAGCGCCGTCCCTCATGATGCACACCCGGTCGCCGATCCGCAGCGCCTCGTTGAGGTCGTGGGTGATGAACAGGATGGTCTTCTGTAGCTCGTTCTGGATCTCCATCATCTCGTCCTGCATCTGGCGGCGGATGAGCGGGTCGAGGGCTGAGAAGGCTTCGTCCATCAGCAGGATGTCGGGATCCGTGGCCAGAGCCCGTGCCAGCCCGACCCGTTGCTGCATACCGCCGGACAGCTCGCGGGGTAGGTTGCGGGCGTAGGGTTCGAGGCCCACCAACGACAGGGCCTTCATGGCGGCTGCGTCCCGCTCTGTCTTGTCGACTCCCTGGACCTTGAGGCCGTAGCCCACGTTGTCGATCACGTTCCGGTGCGGGAACAGGGCGAAATGTTGGAACACCATCCCCATCTTCTCGCGCCGGAAGGCCTGGAGCTGGGCGCCGTTCAGGGTCTGGACATCGGTTCCGTCGACCCAAACCTGGCCGGCCGTGGCGTCGAAGAGCTTGTTGACGGTGCGTAGAGCCGTGGACTTGCCGGATCCGGAGAGGCCCATGACCACGAATATCTCGCCCTGGGAGACCGAGAAGTTGACATCGCGGATGCCGATAACGTGGCCGGACTGGCGCAGCACCTCGTCCTTACCCACCCCGGCCCGGGCGAGGTCAAAGGCCCTACCGTGAGGTTGGGGACCGAAAATCTTGTAAACGTCCTCGAGGCGAATCAGCCCGTCACCGGCCACGACCGCTCCCTTCCTCACTCGTCACCGCGTGCCTCGCACTTGATGACTCGCTCGGCCTCACCGCCTTATCATGACCTTAGTGTGGGACCGGCCGCTTTGCCCGACGAACCATCCATGTTTCTCACGATGCGGAACGGTACCGCATCGTAGCACACGGACCGGCAGGACTATCCGGGTAGGATTCCCTCGGCAATTCACTGTTCACGGAGTTTGCATGAGTGCTTCCGGTAGGTTTCCCTCCGATCTCGAGATTGCCCAGGCCGCTCCGGTCACCCCGATTTCCGAGGTCGCTCGCTCGATTGGGATCCGTGCCGATGAGCTGATTCCGTACGGCTCTACCAAGGCCAAGGTCCACCTCGACATATTGAAGCGGGTCGGCGCCCGTTCACCCGGCAAGTACATCGACGTCACCGCGGTAACGCCCACACCTCTCGGGGAAGGCAAGACCACCACCACGATCGGCCTTGTTCAAGGACTGGGCCTCCTCGGGAAGAAGGCCGTCGCCGCCATCCGCCAGCCCTCGATGGGACCCACCTTCGGGATCAAGGGCGGGGCGGCAGGGGGTGGCTACAGCCAGGTCATCCCCATGGACGAGTTCAACCTGCACCTGACCGGCGACATGCACGCCATTAGCGTGGCCCACAACCTGGCGGCCGCGGCCATGGATGCCCGCTGGTACCACGAGGGGCGCATGAGCGACGCCCAGCTCGAGGCGATCGGGCTGGGGCGGCTCAATATCGACATGTTCCGGGCCCAGTGGCGCCGGGTGGTGGACGTCAACGATCGGGCACTGCGCAACGTGGTGGTGGGCCTGGGCGGTCGTATCGACGGCCGGCCCCGCGAGACCGGTTACGACATCACTGTGGCTTCCGAGTTGATGGCGATCCTGGCGCTCACCGACGGCCATGACTACGCCTCGGCGCTCCGCGACCTCCGGGCCCGCTGCGGTCGGATCGTCGTCGGAGCGGATACCGACGGCAACACCCTTTCCCTCGACGACTTGGGCGTGGGCGGCGCGGTGACCGTCCTGATGAAGGACACGCTGCATCCCACGCTGATGCAGACGCTCGAGGGCCAGGCCGCTTTCGTCCACGCGGGCCCGTTCGCCAACATCGCCCATGGCAACTCGTCGATCCTGGCCGACCGGGTGGCGCTCCAGCTCGGGGAATACGTGGTTACCGAGTCGGGATTCGGGGCCGACATGGGCATGGAGAAGTTCTTCAACATCAAGTGCCGGGCCTCCGGTCTGAAGCCCGATGCGGTCGTCCTGGTGGCGACGGTGCGCGCCCTCAAGACCCATGGTGGCGGCCCTCGAGTGGTGGCCGGCCGGCCGCTCGCCCCGGCCTACACCGAGGAGAACCTGCCCCTGCTGGAGGCCGGCCTCGTCAACCTGATGGCTCACATCGAGAACGCCCGCCGCTTCGGGATCGAGGTGGTGGTGGCGGTCAATACCTTCCCGACCGATACGGAGAACGAGCGCCGGGTGATCAAGCGGGCCGCCCGGGAGGCGGGAGCTCTGGCGGCGGTCACGTCCAGCCACTGGGCCGATGGCGGCCGCGGAGCGCTGGAGCTGGCCGAGGCCGTGGTGGAGGCGTGCGAACAGCCCGCGGACTTCCGCTTCCTCTACCCGTCGGAGCGGTCGATCAAGGAGAAGATAGAGACCGTCTGCCGGGAGATCTACGGCGCCGGCGGGGTCGACTACTCCGCCAAGGCGGCGCGCCAGATCGCCGAGTTCGAGCAGGCCGGGATGGGGAACCTCCCGATCTGCATGGCCAAGACCCCTCTCTCGATCTCGCACGATTCGTCTCTGAAAGGGCGGCCGAGCGGGTTCACCGTGCCGGTCCGCGAGGTCAGGGCGTCGGTCGGCGCCGGCTTCCTGGTGGTTCTCCTGGGTGAGATTCGCACCATGCCGGGACTGGGGGCCCGGCCGGCGTACATGAATGTAGACATCGATGAAGACGGCAAGATCGTCGGCCTGTTCTGACTTGTCGGCTGCAGCGGCGGGCGAGCGTGTGCAAGGGTCGGCCGCCTCGATCCGGTACCTGGTCATAGATTGTCTCGACCTGGATCGGTCGGCCGCATTCTGGGGTTCTTTACTCGGCCTGGCGCCGGGGAGGCGTCTCGACAACTACCTGTTCATGGGCCCGGTACTGCCCGGGTGCGATCTGGTTCTCCAGCAGGTGGACCGTGTCACGGCCGACAAGAGTCCGATCCACTTCGACATCGAGGGTTCGAACGAGGAGGACTTTGACAAGATCCTCGCGCGTACGGTGCAATTTGGTGGCAGAATCGTGGAGACGGTCACGGAGGCCGAGTACGAATTGACGGTGATGGCGGATCCCGACGGCAACGAATTCTGCGTGAACCGGATCCCGTTCCAATCGACCGTCGGTGCGACCTAGGCGGGGGTGAACGGCCGTTGGTGGAGAGTGAGGGAAAGGAGGTGATGGAATGCCGAGGGTGACGCTTCCCCGATTGACCACCCCGTACGTGCGACGGGATGACGAATTGGTGCCGGCAACGTGGGACGAGGCGCTCGACCGGGCGGCGGCCGGGTTGAGCCGCCATACCGGTAGCGCCTATGGCATGTTCTCGTGCTCCAAGGCGACCAACGAGATGAACTTCCTGGCGCAGAAGTTCTCCAGGCTGGTCATGGAGTCGAACAACATCGACTCGTGTAACCGCACCTGACACGCTCCCTCGGTCGCCGGTCTGGCGGCAGTGTTCGGAGTAGGAGGCGGGACATGTTCCTACGAGGAGATCGAGACCACGGATGTGATCCTGCTCTGGGGTTCCAATGCCCGGGAGGCGCATCCGATCTTCTTCCATCACCTGATGACGGGGGTTCGTAACGGCGCCAAGCTGTACGCGATCGACCCGCGCCGCACCACGTCGGCCATGTGGGCCGACGTCTGGCTCGGGCTCGAGGTGGGCTCGGACATCGCGCTGGCCAACACGCTTGCGCGCGAGATAATCGAGTCCGGCCTGCATAATGAGGAGTTCATCCGGCACTCGACCGAGGGTTTCGAGGCCTATGCCGAGTCGGTGGAGCCGTGGACGTTGCAGCGGGGCGCCGAGATCACCGGCCTGCCCCCCGAAGTCATCCGCCGCATGGCTCACGACTATGCCACTGCGGAACAGGCCCAGATCTGCTGGACGCTGGGCATAACCGAGCATCACAACGCCACCGACAACGTCCTCGCCCTCATAGACCTGGCCCTCCTGACCGGCCATGTCGGGCGCTACGGATCGGGATTGGTTCCGATCCGCGGCCAGAACAACGTCCAGGGTGGCGGCGACATGGGCGCGTTGCCCAACCGGCTGCCCGGTTTCCAGTCGATCGAGGATCCGGTCTCACGCGGCAAGTTCGAGGCCCTCTGGGGCCGATCCGTGCCCGACCGGGCCGGCAAGCATCTGTCCCTGATGCTGGAGGCGATGGAGCACGGCGAGATAACCGCCCTGTACGTGATCGGCGAGAACCCTGCCCAGTCGGAGGCCCGCTCCGACCATGCCCGCGACCTCCTGCGCGGGCTGGACTTCATGGTGGTGCAGGACATCTTCATGACCAGGACCGCCGAGCTGGCCGACGTGGTGTTCCCGGCGGCGGCCGGATGGGCCGAGACGGACGGCACGGTGACCTCCTCCGAGCGGCGCGTGCAGCGCGTCCGCAAGGCTCTCGACCCTCCTGGAGAGGCTCGAGATGATCTGCACATCATCTCGGCTCTCGCCGAACGGATGGGCCGGGGTTGGGGGTATCCGACCGCCGAGGAGGTTTGGGACGAACTCCGCAGCCTCTCACCCAACCACGCCGGGATGTCGTACCGCCGGCTCGCCGAGGCGGGTGGCCTCCAGTGGCCGTGTACCGACGAGGACCATGCCGGCACCCTGTTCCTGCACGGTGATCTCTGGGACGATCCGCTGCCTCGCGACCCGGCCCCCTTCTTCCCGACGCCGTGGGCCCCGCCGGTGGACGAGCTGAGCGAGGAATACCCGATCCGGCTCACCACAGGTCGCCGGCTCGACTCCTACAACACCGGCGTCCAGTCCGGGGGCTACTCATCCCCGCTGAGGACCGCGGTGGCCGTCGAGGTAGCTCCGGCGGACGCAGCCGAGCTCGGTGTGGCCGAGGGTGACCTGGTCCGCGTCGTGTCGCGCCGGGGGTCCGTGGAGGCGCCGGTGCTGTTCGATCGTACGCTCCGCCGCGGCCTGGCCTTCATGGCCGTCCACGATCCCGACGAGGTGGATGTGAACCTGCTCACCATCGACGCGTGGGACCCCAAGTCGGGTACCGCCGAGTTCAAGGCCACCGCGGTCCGCATCGATCCCTTGCGCAAGGATGCCGGGAGACGATCGGAACTCCAGCCCGTGGCAAACTACCGGGCATGAAAGCTGTCGGCCACCACAGAGCTGTCGGCCACCAAGCCATCCCCTTTGTAAGGGATTTCCCGGCAAACGTCTAGGAGACTCCCATCGACCTGCGACTCATGTCCGCCGAGCCGACCTCCGCGGAGCGGTTGGCCGTTGACGCGTTGCTAGGACCCCCCTCTCCATCCGGGGACGGGGAACCTGCGCAGCCAGCCGACCGGCGCGTGGCGTTCGGTGGCTATCGCCTCTCGGTGGAGAGCCGTCACAAATTGCTGCCGGCGCTCCATGCGGTGAACGACGCGATCGGATGGGTCAGCGCCGGGGCGCTCAACTACATCTGCGAGCGGCTGCTGGTCCCCCCGGCGGAGGCGTACGGCGTGGCCGGCTTCTACGCCTTGCTGTCGTTGGAGGAACGGCCGGCCCGCGTGGCTCACGTGTGTGACGACGTGGCCTGCCGCACCATGGGCGGCGCCGAGATACTGGAGGGCCTGGAGGGCCGCCCTGACGTGCATCCCAGCCCGTGCCTCGGTCAGTGCGACCAGGCCCCGGCTGTCTTCTTCCAGCGGGCCGGCGAGGAGGACACCGTGCTGGTCGGCGCTACCTGCGACCGCGTCACCGACGTGCTTGAAGGCGGCTCCGCCGGGGAAGTCCCGCCCGTCGTGCCGCAGGCGGGGGATCCGTCGTTGCGGCTGCTCAAACGTATCGGCACGGTCGATCCGAACTCCCTGGACGCCTACCGGGAGGCCGGCGGTTACCAGGCCCTGGCCCGGGCCGTCGAGATGGGGCCGGAACGGGTCATCGCCGAGATCAAGGCGTCCGACCTCCGGGGACGGGGGGGCGCCGCCTTCCCGATGGGGATCAAGTGGGAGGCGGTAGCCCGGTCACCCGCCCTGCCGCACTACCTGATCTGTAACGCCGACGAATCGGAGCCGGGCACCTTCAAGGACCGGGCGATCATGGAGGGCGACCCCTTCGCGGTGGTCGAGTCGATGGCCATCGCCGGGCTGGCCGTCGGGGCCGAGCTCGGGTACCTGTACATCCGGGCCGAGTATCCCCTGGCCCAGTCCCGCCTCCAGAATGCCATCGACCGCGCCCGGGCGGAGGGCCTCCTCGGCGCGGACGTGGCCGGCTCGGGCCGCACGTTCGAGATCGAGATCCGGCGTGGCGGAGGCGCCTACATCTGCGGTGAGGAGACCGCCCTGATGGAGTCCATCGAGGGCAAGCGGGGGGAGCCGCGTAACAAGCCTCCCTTCCCGACCCAGGTGGGCCTGTTCGGACGTCCCACGGTGATCAACAACGTCGAGACCCTGATCAACGTGCTCGACATAGTGCTCGAGGGCGGGGCCGCCTTCGCGGAGATCGGAACGGGGGAGTCGACCGGGCCGAAGCTGTTCTGCCTGTCCGGCGCCGTCGAGCGGCCCGGCCTGTACGAGGTGGAGTTCGGCCGGACGTTGGGGGAACTGATCGACCTGGCCGGGGGCGTTACCGGAACCGGCCGTATAGGAGCGGTGATGCTCGGAGGCGCGGCCGGGGTGTTCGTCGGTGAGGACCATCTCGACATGCCGCTGACCTTCGAGGATGCCCGGTCCCGCAGCGCCACGCTCGGCTCCGGCGTGATCCTGGTGTTCGACGACCGGACCGACTTCCCGGACATAACCAGGCGGATCGCCCAGTTCTTCCGGGACGAGTCCTGCGGCCAGTGTGTACCCTGCCGGGTCGGTACCGTCCGCCAGGAGGAGTTGCTGGCTCGCCACGATGGCGGCGAGCCCCTGGACGAGGATCTGTTCGAGGAGGTGGCGCGGGTGATGATGGACGCCTCGATCTGCGGGTTGGGGCACACTGCGTCGACTGCCATCCGGTCGGTCATCGATCTGGGCCTGCTGGAGCGGTCTCGTGGCTGAGATCACGCTGGCCGTAGACGGGACCTCCGTCACGGTTCCGGGCGGGTCGACCATCCTCGACGCTTGCCGCGTTCTGGGCAACGACCAGCCCACCCTCTGCTACCTGGACAACCTGACCCCGGTAAACGTCTGCCGGGTATGCGTGGTGGAGGTGGAGGGCAACCGCACCCTCGTGCCCTCGTGCAGCCGCCCGGCCGAGGAGGGAATGGAGGTGGCCACCGACAGCGACCGGGTCCGCCACTCCCGCAAGATGGTCTACGAGTTCCTGGCCTCCTCGGTCGAACTCGACCTGGTCGACGAGGAGACCGTGGCGTGGATGGACCGTTACGGCTGCGATCCCGACCGCTACGGCCCGCCCGCCGATCCTTCCGGCGACCGCGATCAGCGCAAGGCGGGCCACCACCGGATCGGTCCCGGGACCGCAGCCGAGACCGTTTACCAGCCGGTCAAGGTGGACAACGAGCTCTACGTGCGGGATTACTCCCGGTGCATCCTCTGCTACAAGTGCGTGGAGGCCTGCGGCGAGGACGCACAGAACACATTCGCCATAGCGGTGGCCGGGCGGGGCTTCGACGCCCGCATCTCGACCGAGTTCGACACCGGGTTGACCGACTCGGCCTGCGTCTTCTGCGGGAACTGCATAGGCGTGTGTCCCACCGGCGCCCTCATGTTCCGCAGCGAGTACGAGCTGCGCCAGGCAGGCATGTGGGAGGAGGACGGCCAGACCGTCACCCGTACCATCTGCTCGTACTGCGGGGTCGGTTGCAACCTGGACCTCCACGTCCAGGACAACCGGATCGTGAAGGTCACCTCGCCGATGGACCACTCGGTCACCTCCGGACACCTCTGTATCAAGGGACGGTTCGGATACGAGTACGTTCAGCAACTCGGCGACCTGGCCGTCACGCCCATCGACGAGATTCTCCGGAGAGCCAGGATTGACGACCGAGGGCGGCGCCGGTCCCCCGAGTCCCGCGCCTGAGGACTACATAGGGACGGGCCGGGCCGCGGCGCTCTTCTGTGCCGTGATCATGGTCACCCACGGCTTCGGCAACGGTCTGGTTCCTGCCCTCCTGCCGCGCATCGGTGAGAGCTTCGGGTCGGGCTATGGCGCCCTGGGCCTGGCCGTGTCATCAGGACTTCTGGCGTACGGTCTGGGCGCAGCCGTGGGTGTCCGGGTGGTGGACATGTTCCCGCTACGGGGAATCATCCTGGCCGCGCTGTCGGTCTGCGTGGTCGGGTTCCTGGTGGCGGTGGGGGCCGGATCGCCGGTGGTTCTTGCCGGATCGGTGGTGCTCATCAGCCTGATGGCGCCGATCAGTTGGTCGGCGTCGGTACGCCTCATCGCCCGGGTGGTCGAGCCCTCCTCCCTCGGGCGGGTCACCGTGGTGGCGAGTTCGGGCGCCGGAGTGGGGGGTGGCATCAACGGTGCGTACGCGCTCTTCCTCGCCGGACCGGACGAATGGAGGCTGGCCTTCGTGATCGCAACTGCGGTGTCGGTGGCGACCGGGCTGGCCGTCCTGGTGCTGCTGCCCCGCACTCCTGGCTCGAGGCCGCGGCTGGCCAGGACCGCCGTGCGGCGAAGAGACTGGAGGGATACGTGGGCGGTCCGGACCGGTCGGATGGTGATCCTGCTCAGCGTCGGGGCCGGCCTCGGCGGCTTCACGTTCGTCAGCTACATGTCGGCCACGGCGGTGGACGAGTTCGGTGTGTCACCGGTGGGGGTGGCCGGGCTGTGGTGGATTGCTTCGTCCGTCGGGCTGATGGCGGCCGTGATGATGGGCGCGTGGTCGGATCGGGTATCGCCCGTGCTGGTCATCGGCGTGATCTCTCTCGCCTACGCCACCGGTCTGGTTGTTCTCGTGCTGGCCTGGTCGTACACGGGCCTGATGGTGGCGGCCCTGGGATTCGGGTTCTTCAACTACCCGATATGGGGGCTGCTGGGCCACCTGGCCGGGCAGGGCATGGCGCCGCGGCTGGCGGTGCGGGCCTTCTCGGGAGGCCTGACGGCGGCGGCCTGGTGCGCAACGTCGGGAATCGCCCTGGCCGGCTGGTGGATCGACCGGACGGGCAGCTTCCGCATCCCGGTCGTCGTGCTGGCCACCCTGAGCGGTCTGGTCACCGCCTGGATCGCCACCGAGTACTTCCGCCGGCGCGTCAGGGGGGTGTAGCGAGTGAGGAACACCTGGTGGGTGGACCGAGGCGCCCGCGGGCGTGGTGGTAGCCTGGGCGGTATCCCGCCGGCCTTCGTCGCTCCTGTTACTTCGGCCGGGTAGGCCGTATTCTCAAGGACGTCATGCTTTCCCAGATGATCCGAGCCGGCCGCCTCGATCGGCCTTTCTACGAGTCGCTGCTCTTCGACCAGTACGCGACCGGCAACGCGGTGGTGATGATCATCATCGCCGGGATCCTTCCGCAGTTCTGGTCGTTCTCGCTGGTCGGCGCGGCGTTCGCCATCCTTGCCAGCATCTTCCGCGCCCTCCTGGTGACCGCCGCGGTGTGGGCGGCCTCGGTATACATCTTCAAGCGCCACGGAAACCACCGAGCCACCTTCAGGATGGTCGGCTTCGCCAACGTAGCCTTCTTCCCGCTGGTCCTGGCCGGGCGACCGGGCCTGCTGGGGTTGGTGGCGCTGCTGATCACCGCGGTGTGGTTCTTCCTCGCCCTCCGCACTGCGGTCGGCGCCCAGTTCGACCTCGACCATCCGGAGAACAGCTTCGTCGCCGCCACCGGCCTGCTCGGCTGGTACCTGTCGATAATCCTCTTCTAGCGGACCACGAGAAGGGCGCTCCGCCCGGATGCCGACCTACCGTCTCGACCTCTCCTATGACGGATCAGGATTCCACGGTTACGCCCGCCAACCCACCGTGCGCACCGTTCAGGGTGAGTTGGAGGCCGCTCTGGCCCGCGTTCTCGAGCCCGTAGACACGGTGGTGGCCGGGCGTACCGATGCCGGAGTCCACGCCCGCCATCAGGTGGTGTCCTTCTCCACCGCCAAACCGGTCGATCCCGACCGGCTGGCTCGTTCCCTCACCAAGCTCCTGGCGCCCGAGATCGTGGTATACGCCGCGGCGCGAGCGCCGGATGGATTCTCGGCACGCTTCTCCGCCACTCGCCGCACGTACCGGTACCGGGTCCTCAACAGTCCGCATCCCGACCCGCTCCGGCGGACGACCTCGTGGTACGTCAGCAAGCCGCTCGATCTGGGGGCGATGAACCGGGCGGTGGGTTACCTGGTCGGCGAGCACGACTTCGCTTCCTTCTGCCGCAGGCGGGAAGGGGCTTCGACCGTCCGTACCGTTCTCTCGGCCGCCTGGTCCGCCCAGCACGGCGGCATCCTCGAACTGGAGATCGCAGGAACGGCGTTCTGCCACCAGATGGTCCGGTCCATCGTCGCGTTCTCGGTGGAAGTGGGTAGGGGGCGGATCGAACCCGGTGCCACCCCCCAGGTCCTCCGCGCCAGGGACAGGAACGAGGCCAGGGGGGCCGCCCCGCCCCACGGCCTGGTCCTGTGGCAGGTGCACTACCGTTAGCGGCTGGCAACCGGCCGCTGACCTCGCTACAATCCGGCGGCCCGCCGTTTATAGCCGACCACCTGGCTTTCCGGCCCCCTTCCAGTATCCCGATCCGCAACCGAGCGACGATGGTGAAGCGACAGACCACCTACACCCCCAAGCCCGATGACATCAGCCGGCGCTGGTTCGTAGTGGACGCGGCCGACGTGCCGCTTGGGCGCCTCGCCTCGCGCCTCGCTCCGATACTGGCCGGCAAGCACAAGCCCACCTACGCGCCCCATATGGACGGCGGCGACTTCGTGGTGGTGGTCAACGCGGAGAAGGTGGCGGTCACGTCCACCAACAGCCAGAACAAGATCTACTACCGGCACTCCGGTTACCCCGGCGGCCTCAAGGAGGAATCGTTCGAGAGCCTGATCGAGCGTAGACCCGAGGCGGTCATCGAACGGGCGGTCCGGGGTATGCTCCCCAAGACCAAGCTGGGCCGCCGGATGATCCGCAAGCTCAAGGTCTACGCGGGTCCGGACCATCCTCATCAAGCCCAGTCTCCGGAGGTTCTCGACCTCGCCATAAGGAAGGTGAGTTTCTGATGGCCCGAGCCGTCGCCCAAGCCGTAGCCCAGGCAACAGGGCGCCGCAAGGAAGCGGTGGCCCAGGTGCGCCTTTACCACGGCACCGGCGTGTTCACCCTCAACGGGCGGTCGCTGGAGCGGTACTTCCCCACCATGGCCCGCCGCATGCGGGTGCTGGAGCCGCTTCGGGTCGCCAACCTGGAGGGCCGCTACGACATCGTGGCCAAGCTGCACGGTGGTGGCGTGAATGGCCAGGCAGATGCCCTCCGCCTCGGCATCGCCCGCAGCCTGGCCAGTATGGATCCGAGCCTCCGCCACGACCTCAAGCGCGCCGGGTTGCTCACCAGGGACGCCCGGGTCGTGGAGCGCAAGAAGTACGGTCTCCGCAAGGCTCGGCGGGCGCCGCAGTACACCAAGCGGTAGGAGAGTGCCGCCGGCCCTGATTCTCCGTGTCCCCATCCGGGCCGCACCCCACCTTGCCCGTTAATCCCTCTCATCCCCGCCGGCTCTTCGGTACGGATGGTGTGCGCGGGCTAGCCAACTCCGAACTGGGTGTCGATCTCGTGATGGGTCTGGCCCGCGCCGCCGGCGAGCCGGCGGGCGGAGGCGTGGTGGTGGTCGGCCGTGACACCCGCCGCTCCGGTCCGATGCTCGTCGCCGCGCTGCAGGCCGGATTCCACTCGGTCGGCGTAGACACCTTCGACGCGGGCGTGATTCCGGTAGGCGGGGTGTCCGCCCTCGTGACCGGACTCGGCGCCGACCTGGGAGTGATGGTCTCGGCTTCGCACAACCCGGCGCCTGACAACGGGATCAAGTTCCTCGATGCCGACGGCTTCAAGCTCGATGACGAGCGGGAGGCGGATATCGAGGCCCGGCTTTCCCGCGGAGCTCCCTGGCGCTGCCCCACCGGAGCCGGGGTGGGCGCCGGCCGTGCCCTCCCGGACGCGACGGACCGGTACCTGGCCGCGATCGGCTCCCATGCCTCCCGGTCGCTGGAGGGGGTGCGCCTCGCCCTCGACTGCGCCAACGGCGCCGCCTACCGGGCTGCTCCCCGGTTGTTCGCCTCGCTCGGCGCTGACGTGGTGACCTTCTTCGCCGATCCCGACGGGATGAACATCAACGACGGCTGCGGCGCCACCTCGCCCGAGCGCCTGGCCGCGGAGACCGGGGCCGGTGGCCGGATCGGGTTCTGCTTCGACGGCGACGCCGACCGCCTCATCGCGCTCGATGAGGATGGCCGTGTCGTCAACGGGGACGTGATCATGGCCATCATCGCCCTCCATCTCAAGAGACGGGGAGAGTTGGTCGGCAACAAGGTGGTCACCACGGTCATGTCCAACCTGGGGTTCCGTAGGTCCATGCGGGAGGCGGGGATCGAATTGCTGGAGACGCAGGTCGGCGATCGCTACGTCCTGGCGGCGATGCGCGAGCACGGCGCGGTGCTGGGCGGGGAACAGTCCGGCCACGTCATCCAACTCGACCGGGGGACGACCGGCGACGGCCTTCTCACCGCCCTGCGGCTCCTGGAGGTGCTGGTTCGGGAACGGCGCCCGCTCGCCGACCTGCGGCGGGATGCGATGACCGAGTTCCCCCAGGTGTTGGTCAACCTGCCGGTCCGGTCCCGGGATCTGGACCGGGCGAAAGGCCTGGGGGAGGCGATCGCCTCGGCCGAGGCCGAGCTAGGCGACGATGGACGGGTACTGGTGCGGGCTTCGGGAACCGAGCCCCTGGTCCGGGTGATGGTGGAGGCCGCCAGGGCGGAGACCGCCGACTCGATCGCCCACCGGCTGGCCGGAGTGGTCCGCGAGGAACTCGGCCGCGTGTAGCCGGCCGATGCCTGATGGTCCGCGCCGGTGCGGATCGGGGCTAATCTGGATGCGACAACCGATCACGGACAACCGTTTCTTCAAGCGCCTGACCCCGGCTGTCGAATCGAGAGATCGACTCGCCGGACCGGGGTGACGAGGAAGAGGGATCATCGAGCATTCGGCGGATGCCCTCTCGGCCCTTCCACGGTCGTGACGGTTCGGAGCAAAAGCCGCGGGCAACCGGGGTGACAGAGACCGGACCGGAGTGGAAGCGTGTGATCGGCGCGCGGCGCGCCGCCGGCCGGGTCCGGCCGGGTGGATGCGACCCGCCTGCCATCCGGCCTCTCCGGCCGCACGCACGCCGCCCGGCGAGCAACCGCCCCGTGTCCTGACCGAGGCCACGAGCGGGTGCCTTCGCCCAGCATCCTTGCGGGTCCGGCATCGGTTTGCAGCAGACCCGAGGGTTGGGAGGCGAAGATGTGCGGCATCGTCGGCTACGTGGGTCCCCGCCAGGCGCAGGACGTTCTGATGCATGGCCTGGCCCGGCTGGAATACCGGGGATACGACTCCGCCGGGTTGGCGGTCACCGACCGCGGGAGGGTGTCGGTAGCCAAGGCGGAAGGGAAGCTCGCCCGCCTCATCGGACGGGTGGATCGGTCCCCCCTTCCCGGCCACGCCGGCATCGGCCACACCCGTTGGGCCACCCACGGGGTTCCTTCGGACCGCAATGCCCATCCCCACTCCGACACGACCGGCGACTTCGTGGTCGTGCACAACGGGATCGTGGAGAACTTCCAGGCCCTCCGCGACCGGCTCGAGGCCGATGGGATTGCCTTCCGTTCCGACACGGACTCCGAGGTTCTGGCCCATCTGGTCGCCGTTGCCTTCGACGGGGACCTGACCGAGGCGGTCCGCCGCACCATCCGCCAGGCGGAGGGCGCCTACGCGCTGGTGGCGATGACCTCCCGCCAGCCGGATCGCATCGTGGCGGCCCGGATGATCAGCCCGCTGGTGGTGGGCCTGGGGGAGGGAGAGAACTTCCTGGCATCCGACATCCCTGCCGTCCTCGAGTACACCCGGGAGTTCCTGCTGGTGGAGGACGGTGAGATCGCCACCGTCGCCCGCGACGGCGCCACCCTCGAGACCATCGCCGGTAGTCCGGTCCGGAAGCAGCCCTTCACCGCCGACTGGGAGACCAATTCGGTGAGAAAGGGAGGGTTCGACCATTTCATGGCCAAGGAGATCCATGAGCAGCCAGACGTCATCTCCCGAACCCTGGGGGCGCGGATCCGGCCGAGCAGGGACGGGGGCGAGCACGTGGCGCTGGAGGACCTGGATTGGTCGGATCCGGACCCGGCGGCGATCGACCGGATCTGGATCACCGCCTGTGGCACCGCCTACCACGCCGGCCTGGTGGGCCGGGTCCTGTTCGAGCAGCTGGCCGGCATCCCCGGCGAGGTCGCCTTCGCGCACGAGCTTCGCTACGGCAAGCCGCTGTTCCGCGACGGATCGCTGACCCTGGCCATCAGCCAATCCGGAGAGACCGCCGACACGGTGGCCGCCGCCCGCCTGGCCCGCCGGCGCGGGTCCCGCCTGCTGGCCCTGACCAACGTGGTGGGATCGAGTCTGGCCCGGGAGGCGGACGATGTCCTGTACACGTGGGCCGGACCCGAGATCTCGGTTGCCTCGACCAAGGCCTACGTGGCGATGCTGGTGGGGGAGAGCCTGCTGGCCATCGAGCTCGGCCGCAGGCGGGGCACGCTCTCCCGGACGGCGGAGCGGGAACTGGTAGCGGAGCTGCGGACGCTTCCCGGTAAGGCGGCCCGCGTGCTGGAGGGCATGGACGAGGTTTCCCGCCTGGCGGACATACTGGCGGGATCCCCCGACGCCTACTTCATCGGCCGCGGCCTGGACCTTGCCTCGGCCATGGAGGGCGCCCTCAAGCTGAAGGAGATCTCCTACATCCATGCCGAGGCGATGCCGGCCGGCGAGCTCAAGCACGGGACCCTGGCCCTGATCTCGGAAGGCACCCCGGTGGTGGCGGTGGTCACCCAGGAGGACGTGCACAGCAAGGCCATGCTGGGCCTCCAGGAGGTCAAGGCCCGCCGCGGCCTGGTCATCGCGGTCGCCTACGAGGACGACGAGGAGATCGGAATGGTCGCCGACCACGTGCTCCGGATACCTCGGGTCGCCGACGTCTTCTCGCCCATCCTGGCCGCCATACCCCTCCAGCTGCTCGCCTACTTCGTGGCCCGCCGCCTGGGCAGGGACATCGACCAGCCGCGCAACCTGGCGAAGAGCGTGACGGTCGAGTAACGCCCGTTCGCTCAGCGCCCTCCTAACCTTGCTGTCCATGCGGATCATCGGGTTGGGCGTGGACATTGCCGAGATCGATCGGGTCGAACGGGTCCTCGCCCGCTATCCACGGTTCGCGCAACGGTGCTTCACGGCTCACGAGCAGGCATACGCCGAGCGGTTCTCCAACCCGGCCCGCCGGTACGCCGCCCGTTTCGCGGGCAAGGAAGCGGTGATGAAGGCGCTCGGTACCGGATACCGGATGGTGCGCTGGCGCGATGTCGAGATCACGGGCGGAGGTAAGCCGGAGGTGAACCTGACCGGCACCGGCGCCGCACGCGCCGCTTCGCTAGAAGTAACCCGAGTGGAGATAACGATCACCCACACCGATTCCCAGGCCCTCGTGTTCGCCATCGCGCTGGCGGAGCACTAACAGGCCGCACGGGCGTAAGCCCGTTGAGTCCTACCAGGACTCGGTGCCGGTTATCAGCCTTCGGGCCAGCTCGATGGCCTGGTGGTCTTCCAGGTTGGCGAAGGCCAGCCGCAGGTAGCGGTCTTGGCCGGGGCCGAACATCTCGCCCGCCAGCGACAGGATGCCGAGCCGGTCGAACAGCCGCCATGCCACTTCCTTGCCTGCCACTCCTTCGAACGGATGGCGGACGTACGCGAAGAAACCCCCGGCCGAGGCCACCGAGTAGGGGCTGTCCTCCATGGACGCTGCGAAGCTCTCGACCCTGCGGTTCAGGGTGCGGCGATTGGACTCCACCCACGGCGCCAGGTGCGCCAGCCCGTACCGGGCGGCCTCCTGGCCGATCCGGTTGGGGCAGATCGTGAGGCAGTCGGCCGCCTTGTCCACCTCGTGGAGTAAGCCGGGGGAGGCAGCCATGCCGCCCACCCGGAAGCCTGGGATCGAGTACACCTTCGAGAAACTGTGGATATGGATGACGGACCGGTCCCAGCCGGGGTCCTCGAACAGATGGTGCGCGGGCTCGGTGGTGGTCCGGAAGTCCCGGTATGTCTCGTCGAGGACCAGGTACAGCTGCCGGTCGGCCGCCAGGCGGGCGAACCGGGATATGAGCTCGGGGGGATACACGGCCCCGGTCGGGTTATTGGGGGTGACCAGGACGATGACCCGGGTGCGATCGTCGATCAAGGCGGCGGCGGCCTCCACCGAAGGGAGCATCCCGTCCGAGCAGGCCAGGTAGTCGCGCTCCACGCCGCTCATGCTCAGCCACATGTCGTGGTTGAAGTAGTAGGGAACGGGCAGGATGACCCGGTCGCCGGGCTCGCACAGAACCGCCACCGCCAGGCAGAAGGCCTGGTTGGCGCCGGCCGTGATGGCCACCTGGTCGGACCGGACCGTTCCCCGGTAGGCGGCCGAGAGGTCGGATGCCAGGGCGCTCCGGAGTTCCGGGTCGCCCAGGACCGGTCCGTATCGCGAGATGGCGGCCGGATCCAGCCCGGATAGGTGCTCCGCCAGGCTGGTAGGTGGTGGATATCCGGGAACAGCCTGCGATACGTCGAGGAGCGGATAGCCATGGTCTCGGGCGCCGCTCGCCGCCCAAGCCCGCACCTCGCTCACCGGCGATGTCATGGTGGCCCGAACCCGGGTGCTGAAGGCGGGAGGAGATGGGTCCATACGGCGTCCTAGCGGTCAGTGGCGGATGGTGGAGCCATCCGGGACTCGGGGTCGGCCCCGGCTCCAACGATAGGCACAGGCTCCGCCGGCTCGTCCCCCGTCCGGCATCCGGAGGATCACGGCCCACCGGGGCCGTCCGGCGCGGCCGGACGGCTCGGGGAATCGTCATGGGCGGATAGCTTGATCGGGTTCCCGGCGATCTCCAGTCTCGTGCCGTCGGGGAGATCGACCCCGACGATCATGTTGCGGGCCCGCACGGCCGGGTCGGCCATCACATCGGCGATGTCGTTGATCGGGCCACTCGGAACACCGGCCTCTTCCAGCCGCTCCAGCCAGACGTCGGCCCGCTGCCCCGTCAACACGGTTTCCATCTCCTCACCCAGCTCGTTGACATGCCGGGTGCGGGCGTCGTTGTCGAGGAACCGGGGATCGTCAGCCCACCCCGGCCGGCCCAGCGTGGCGCACAGGCTCCGGAAGAGGCTGTCGTTGCCGGCTGCGATCACGATCGGGCGGTCGGCGGTCCGGTAGGCGCCGAAGGGGGTGATCGACGGATGGCGGGCGCCCAGCGGACCGGGTGTCTCCCCGGTTGCCGAATGCCGGGCGATGGCGTTCTCCAGGATGGCCACCTGGCAGTCGAGCATGGAGATGTCGACCATCTGGCCCCGCCCCGTCCGCTTCCGGTCGTGTAGAGCGCCCAGAATGCCGGCCACGGCGAACAATCCGGCGGTGATGTCTCCCACCGATGTCCCCACCCGCACCGGAGGACCTCCCGGCACCCCGGTAAGGCTCATGAGACCTCCCATGCCCTGTACCACCATGTCGTAGGCGGGACGTTCCGCGTAGGGTCCGCGGTGCCCGAACCCGCTCACGGCCGCGTAAACCAACCGGGGCCAGCGCGCCGACAGCTCATCCCACCCGTAGCCGAGGCGTTCCATGGCGCCGGGCCGGTAGTTCTCCACCAGGACATCGGCTTCGTCCAATAGCGCCTCGAAACGCGACCGATCAGCCGCGTCCTTGAGGTCGAGTGTTAGACCTGTCTTGCCCCGGTTGAGGGATTCGTAATAGACGCTACGCCCGCCCACGAAGGGCCCGAACCGGCGAGCGTCATCTCCCCCTCCCGGCGGTTCGACCTTTATGACACGGGCGCCGAGGTCGGCCAGCACCATGGTGGCGTACGGCCCGGCCAGCACCCGGCTCAGATCCACGATGGTGACATCGGAGAGAGGCCCACTCATGGTCGTGGGTCCCAGGGGTTGAAGACGTCGACAGCCACGTATCGGAAGTCGGCTACGTTTCGGGTGGCGATCGTCAGGTTGTTGGCGCGGGCCGTTCCGGCGATGAGAGCGTCGCCAAGGTCGAGGATGTGTCCCGTGCGGCGTGCCTGTGCTCGGAATCGAGCTGACCGCTCCGCTGCGATCCTGTCGACGGTCAGGATGCGGTCCTCGTATATGGAAACGATGCTTGTGACCACCGCGGTGAGACGAGCCTGCCGACGTCCGGCTGGAAGCAGCAACAGGCCGTATTCCAGCTCGTGTATGACTATTGACGACAGCCACAAATCGTCGTGATCTGCCAGAAACGCAATCACATGCGACGAAGGGCTATCTCTCGTCAGTTCCGACACCACGTTGGTGTCCAGGAGAAAGCCGTTCAATCCGGCGCCTGTGCCCCGAAGGGAATCTGCCGTGCGGATCGCCTGTCACCCGGAGTGTCGAGATTCAGCCCGCGCGGGACGTTCTCTATCAACCACTTTCCCAGAGGCTGGCGAGGTGGTGCCTTCTCGTACCATGTGGTCGCAGGCACCACCACGAAGGACCGGCGGACACCAATGTGTTGCGGTCCCTCCGTTTCTGCGAGGCGCAGTATCTCGGAGAGACGCCCCTTGGCCTCGGCCACGGTCCAGATCCGCACTGCTCCCGGATCAATCATTGTCCCGGATTCTCCTAGGATGAACTGGTCCATTATAGACCACTTTCTGTGACGACATTCGTGTCGCTTTTGGGTTCTACTTTGCCTAAAGGGGTTTGCGGGCCAGGAAGCAGTACAGCGGCGTGAAGATCCCGGTCCTGCCGCCTGCGACATACGCGCCGGCGGTCGCATTCAGCAGCCTGACGACATCCTTGGTGCCCTTCGGGAGCACCCGAAGGGCCTCGGCGAGGCCGGCCATCCCGATGTGAGCCTTCAGGTTCTGCATCCTCATACGGGTGGCCATGGGCTGGTACCAGGGCTTCGAGGGGTGGGTCCTGTCGACGGCCCGGTCTATGCCTTCGACAACCTCGAATCCCGCTGTTGCGAGCGCACGGTCCACCTCATCCGTCGTGGCGATGTCCTTGAGCGCGATGCCGTGCATCAGGTCCGCCTTGATGGCCCGGTGCTCGCTGTCGTGGGGGTCGAACCTGTCGGTCAGGCACATTTCCTGGCCCCAGAAGAGCGAGCCGGGCTTCAGCACGCGGTAGATCTCGGTGAAGGCGCCGACCTTGTCCGGCGCATGGCATGTCGACTCGATCGCGTATGCCCTGTCGTACGTGCCGTCTGCGATGGCGCCCATGTCCATGAAGCTGGTAGCGAGGTAGTCGACCATGTGGTCGATGCCCGCCTCGGCGCTCAACGACCTCGCCTTGGCCAGCTGGACTTCGCTGTAGTTGACCCCTAAGACCCTGACGCCGGCCTCACGAACGACACGGCGCATCGGACCGCCGATGCCGCAACCGATATCGACCACCGTCATGCCCTCACGCAACTCCAGCTTGGAGATCATCAGCCGCTGATGCCGGATCTTGGAGTCCTCCAGGCTCTCGCCGGGAGAAAGCGGAGCGAAGTGCAGCGACTCTCCCCAGCCGAAGATCATCAACTCGCTGCAAAGGTCGTAATACTCCCTGACGGTCTCAGCGTGCTCGTAGCCCTTGGCGTCCTCACCGTCCGCCGAAGCCCGGCCGGTCCATCCATCGAAGCGTCGCACGCGACGGGTGACGTCCGAGCCGCGATATGTGGACCTCAGTCCCTTGTAAAGCCGAAGAAGTCTCAAGAGTCCCTTACGGGGTGGGGATACGGCGCAACGCTTCCATTCTGGCACGGACTGTTCTGCCCCCCGGGAGAGTTCCTCCGTGTTGTCCAGGGAGTGGCTGCATGCGGCGCAAGGCGGGTTCGTCATCATGACGTGATGAGGCCGGCTCGAGTTGCACCTAAGCTGTCACGAACTTGAAGAAGCCTGGTACCCGGGTGGGCTTCGGACCCCCAGACTCCCTGGGGCAGCGGAGTTCAGCTGTTTCGGTCGACACTCTTGATGGTTACCCATGAGCCCTAGCACAGCATGGTTCGCGACGGCTGCCAGGCGGCACCCCGTGCTCGCCGGAGTGACAGTTCTTTACGTGGCCGTGTGGACCGCGTACGGCATCGCTACCGATGCGGCCGGGGTGTACGCCTATCTGGTCTGGATGGTCTTCGCCGTGGGCCTCATGGCATATCTCGACGGGCTGGTTCGCTTCTCCACCCACGTGCTCGTATTGCTGTGCATAGTCGGCTTCTGCCACATGGCGGGCGCCAACCTCGAAATCTCCGGATCCATCCTCTACAGGCAGGTCTGGTTCGGGCTCGTCCGTTACGACCACCTGGTCCATGTCTTCGGTCTGGGCGCCGCCGGGTTGGCCGTCTGGGAGGCGACGCGCCGGATGCTGGCAGCCGGCAGTGGTATCAGAGCCGCGGTGGTGGTGATCCTCGGGGCCAACACCGTCGGGGCCCTCATCGAGATCGGTGAGTACCTGGCCAGCGTGACCCTCGGGGAAGTCCGGTTGGGTGCCTACGCCAACAACATGCAGGACCTGATAGCCAACCTGGTTGGCTCCCTGGTCGCCGCATGGTGGGTTATGCGACGAACTGAGCCAGCACGACCCCCAGGATCGCCAGATCGGTCACGGCGTGCGCGATGACCGGCACGGCCAGGCCGCCGGATCGCCGACGTAACAGGCCCAGCACCAGGCCGTAGAGGAAGGCGAGTACGACTCCGCCGAGTCCTTGCAGGATGCCGGTGGGGAAGTGGAGAGCGGCGAAGACGGCCGCCTGCATCACCAGTGCTGTGACGCCAGGTCGGAGGACCCTCTCGAGCGAATCCTGGATGATCCCCCGGTAGACGGCCTCTTCGACCACGGCGTTGACCACGGCGGCGAGAACTCCGAGGGACAGGAGGGTCCAGATGGACCAGTCCCGGGTTATCTCGACGATGTCGGCCAGTTGCTCCGGCCTCCGCTCGTACCACGCCCAGACGGCCAATCCTGCGACCAGGCCGACCGCGGCGCCGACGGCTCCCTGCCGGAGGTTGCATGACCACGCCCGGCGCCAGGGGGCAACCTCACGCAACCACGGCAATCGCGATGCGACCACCACGTATACGACAACAGCGAGACCGAACAGCAACCGTTTCGGCCGCAGGCCCGTGAGCCCGAGCAGGAGGAAGGCCACCAGCAGAACGCCGATGGCACCCGCCGCGGGCATCTTCCGGACCATGGCGATGGTTGCCAGCAAGATCGCGGCGATCCCGCCTGCGGCAACCATGCCGGCCGAATTTGCGAACGGAAGGGCAGTCGCCAGACCCGTGAGCAATACGACGGCAACTACCTCGCCCCGCATGTCGGTACGCGGCCTCATGCCGTTCATGTTTGCAGGTGGGTTGGTACCCGCCGGTTACGACACGCAGGGGTGGCGGCGAGTACGGTTGTGACCACCGCCGGTCCCGAAGTTCCGATGGTGATGCTACGGCTGTACGCGCCCGGCGGAAGCGAGCAACGGCCGGCGCAGGATCGAGGCTGCGGGTGGTAGGAAGGAGCCGCGTGAGCAGACTCCATGTCATCGGTGCCGGGACGCCGACACCGACGCCGCAACGTTTCGGCACGGCCTTTGTGGTCGACACCGGATCTGACCTGGTCATGTTCGATTGCGGTCCGGCCGCCACCCACAAGCTGGTGAAGGCGGGTCTGTGGCCGACCCGCATCGATCATCTCTTTTTCACGCACCATCACTTCGATCACGACGCCGACTACCCCTGTTTCCTTCTTTGCAGGTGGGACCAGAGCATCGGCCGGGAGAACACGCTCAAGGTACGGGGACCGACGCTAACGGCCGGCATCACGGAGGGCCTGATCGGTGAGGACGGGGTCTTCGCCCACGATTGGAAGGCCCGGGTGAGGACGCCGGTGAGCCAGCGGGTCTTCGTGAACCGAGGGGGCGTCCTACCGCGCCCGGCTCCCGTGGTGGACGCCGCGGATATCGGTCCCGGTTCCGTGATCGAGGGCCCCGACTGGCTGGTGCGGTCCGCGGAAGCCGTCCACGTGCAGCCGTTCCACGACTCTCTCGCGTACCGGATCGAGACACCGACGGCGAGCATCGTCGTGACCGGGGACACACAGCCGTGCGACTCCGTGGTGGCTCTCGCCACGGGGGCGACCGCCCTGGTGAGCATGTGCTGGGACCACGAGGATGCGATGGAGGAGTGCGGTGAGGCTCCGGGCCAGACCGGGACGAAGGGTGCGGCGCGGATGGCTCGTGAGGCGGAGGTCGGGAAGCTGATCCTGGTCCATAGGGGACCCGGACTCGAGGGTGAGGAGTCGGAGGCACGGGCCAGATCCGACGTTGAGGGTATCTACGACGGCGAGGTGATCCTTGCCGATGAGTTGGATGTGATCGACATCTGACCAGCAACGCGCAGACACGTGAGATGTGAGGGCATTTCGACCACTCCGGGTCGATTCCACCTCCGTCTCCGAGCGGTCAACAGAATCGACCCGTACCCAGGCACAACATCGGGCGTGAGCCCTCGACCCTTCAGGAGTTTTTTACCACTCCACCCCGCATGTCCGCGCCGGGCTCGTTAGGCTTTTTGTGACCCATATGCATTCGACCATACGATCGGACCACCGGCTGTGTGGCTCCTGCCCCAGGCCGATGGGCGAGAGGCTCCGCTAGAGGTCTATCGAAGACTAGGGAGTGGAGCATGAGAAGCAAGATACGGTATCTGTTCGTCTTCGTCCTCGCATTTTCGTTCGCCCTTGCCGCCTGTCAGTCGGCTGATGAAGAACCAGCACCGGCTGAGGAGGCTGCTCCGGTCGAGGAGGCTGCTCCCGTCGAGGAGGCTGCTCCGGTCGAGGAGGTGGAGCCCGTAACGCTCCGCTTCATGTTCCCTGAAGGCGCTGGTCGCGGACCCGGCTTTGAATCGGCAATCGCTGCCTATCAGGAGATGAATCCTCACGTTACGATCGAGATGGAATCAGTTCCGTTCCGGGAGTATGGTGGCCTGCTGCCCGTCCAGTTCGCTGGTGATAGCCCAGCCGACGTCGCCTTGGTTGATAGCTCTGCGGTGATCTCCTACGCGTATAACGGAGCCATCGTTCCTTTGGATGACATCTTTGAGCAATCCGATGTGGACGATTTCCTTCCCAGCCTGGTAGCTCAAGCAACTCACGAAGGCAGCATGTATGCCGGACCGTTCTTCATATCAACGCAGGGCGTGTTCTACAACGTGGATATGTTCGCGGCAGCAGGAGTCGAGCCGCCGACCACTGTGGAGGACGCCTGGACCTGGCCGGAATTCGTAGAGAACGTCTCCAAGGTAGCGGCGAGCGCAGAGAGCGATGCGGGTGATGTCTGGGGGCTGGTGTTCCTGTCGAACCCTCCAGGAAGCATCTCATGGTCGCTGCCGGTAATCCGCAGCAATGGCGAGCCGGGCTCGAACACGTTCATGGCCCTCTCGGCTGACGGTACAGAAGTGTCGGGATACCTGGACACCCCTGAGGCCATGGAAGCCTATCAATTCTGGCAGGATCTGTATGTGGAACATGGTCTTGCGCCTCAAGGTGATGTACCGGACGCGTTCGGTAACGGACAAGCTGCGACGATGATCTCGTTCTCAGCGTGGGGCAGCGTGCTCAATAACGTGTTCCCGGACCTCAATTGGGATATCATGCCGATTCCCTATCTTGAGACGCATGTCGTGCACGCCAGCCACTTCATGCCCACGGTCGCGTCTAAGAGCGACAACCAGGATGAGGCCAAGGCCTTTGTACAGTTCCTCTCAAGCATCGAGGGCTTTAGGGCTTACTATGAGGTAACGAGTGATATGCCCGCACGCGTTTCCTTGCTGAACGAGCTCGAAGAGTTTCAGGTCCGTCCGCTTAGCATCTTCAAAGATGAGCTCCTCACGGTTGCCTACGCAGCACCTGGTGGTCCCGGCGGCGCGATATACGCCGAAATCGTCGGCGACCTGATGCTGGACATCGCACAGGGAGCGGACATTGAGGCAGCTGTAGACGCAGCTGTTACTGAACTCGATGCCCAGTTGGCTCAATTCGGATAGTCCTAGGCCAGGTACGCCCTCTACCAGATTGCCGCTCTCAACTCGCTTGGAGAGCGGCAATCTGGGTTAACTCGAGTTTCGTGATCTCTATCCAGGCCCGGGAACGGCCTCGGGTGGCCCAAGGACCGACAATATGGATATAAGGAAACCTAGTGCGCATGCGATAGAGCGCTATCGCTCCGCACTTCTCTTAAGCTTGCCGGCGCTCGTTGGCCTTGCCATCTTCTGGTACTGGCCGACGATTCAAGCTGTGATTCTGGGATTCCAGGACTACAACCTGATGTCCGGCAGCCAAGCATGGACCGGTTTCGACAACTATCGAACTGCAGCAACCGACCCGCTGCTCGGCCTTACCTTCTTGAACACAGCGATCTATTTTCTTATGGAAGTTCCACTACAAATGGCCCTGGCCCTCGCCCTGGCACTACTCGTACGGCGTGGTCCGGCTTGGCTCCGCACCATCATATTGGTCCCAACTGTTACTTCGATGGTTGTCGTGAGTGTGATATGGGGGTTGATGTATCATCCAAACAGCGGCTTGATCAACAGCCTGCTGGCCGGTGTCGGTGTGCCGCCTCAGCCGTTCCTCACCAGCTCGCAACAGGCCATGCCCTCGATTGCGCTGCTCATGATCTGGAAGAACGTCGGCTTCAGCATGCTGTTCTTCCTGGCCGGCTTGGTGAGCATCCCGCGGAACTACTATGAGGCGGCCGCGACGGACGGTGCGAACGGCCGTCAACTCTTTCGTTATATCACCCTCCCGCTGCTGCGCGGCACTGTGGTGTTCTTGCTCATCACTAACACGGTTACTGCGTTCAAGGTGTTTACCCCCATCTTCCTGATTACAGAAGGCGGACCCATCAATGCTACTCGGGTTGTTGTGCTCTATATATTTGAGAACGCGTTTCGCTTCAACAAGATGGGATATGCCGCAGCGATATCCGTGTTGCTTGCCCTGTTCCTACTGGTCATAAGCGTCTACTCGCTTCGCGCGTCCAGGGCGAGGTGATCAACAATGACTCGAACCTCCCGACTCTCATGTACTCGAGAATAGTAGGGCGGCGATCTGATCGCCTGACCGGCCCACGCCAACGTAGCTGGGCCGTGCTCCGCTTGCCGGTAGTGATCGGGGTCGCCTTCTTCTTTGTCTTCCCGTACCTTTGGTTGGCGGGCTCATCCTTTAGGCCCCGGGAGGAGATCTTCCGTTACGTAAATCCGGTCTCGTGGCGAACCTTTATCCCACTGGCGCCTACGCTTGACAACTTTCGCCATTTGTTCTTCGAGCGCAACTTTGGTCGGGCACTGGCTAACAGCATGGTCATCGCACTCGTCACAGTAGCCATTACATTGTTCATCGGTAGTATGATTGCCTTTGCCCTTGCCCGAATAAAGTTTCCCGGCCGCGAAATCGTGTTCGTGTTGATCCTCGCTACGATTCTGATTCCGTTTGAGACGATCATGGTCTCGGTGTTCTTGACTATACAGCGCCTGGGACTGTTCGATACCTATGCGGCTCTATTCTTACCCTGGGTTACGGATGCCTTTATCATTTTCCTGCTTAGGCAGCATTTTCGAGATATCCCTGATGAGCTACAGGACGCTGCCATCGTAGATGGTTGCTCGTTATTCCGGGTCTACTGGAACGTGATGTTGCCAAACATACGGCCCGCGCTGGTCAGCGCTGCCTTTGTCAAGTTCGTGTTTTCGTGGGACGCGTTCCTCTGGCCGCTTATCGTCACCCGAGACCCGGATCTGACGGTGGTCCAGCTGGCGATCTCTCGTCTCTTTACGGACCAAAATGTCTTATGGGAACTCATCTTCGCAGGCGCGTTCATCGGCACTGTGCCACTTATCATTCTCTTCCTGTTCTTACAGCGTTACTACGTCGAAGGGGTGGTCACCAGCGGATTCAACTGAGGTAGGCGGGCTGGCGCCCATGACGAGTCCGAAGGGCACGAACATGCTTCTGATCAACAACGTGACGGCGGTGACGGTCGATGCGCAGCGGCGCATCATCACCGACGCCGCGATCGCCGTGGCGGGCGACCGCATCGCCGATGTCGGTAAAGCGTCCGATTTGTCCCTCCGCCACCCGGATGCGGAGCGACTCGACGGCCATGGAATGCTGGCCTTGCCCGGGCTGATCGATGCCCACGCTCACTCGGATCAGGCGCTGCTGCGGGGTGCCGCCGACGACCTGCCCTGGAGACCCTTTCTCCGGGAGGTGATCTGGCCGCTGCTGAATCAGCGCACCCAGGAGGATGCCCGGATCAGTCTGAAACTGTGCATGCTGGAGATGATCAAGTCCGGCACGACCTGCTTTGTCGACTCGATAGTGCCGAGCCACTATGACTTCGACGGGCTGGCGCAGGCGGTGGTTGACATGGGGATGCGTGCCGTGCTGGCGAAGTACGTCCTGCCGGACGCTTTGTTCGCGCGCGACGAGAGCATTGTGGATACCGGCGGGTTCAGCGGGGAGGAGGAGTCCCTGGCCGACGCCGAGCGGGGGATTGGCGCCTGGCACGATGCGGCCGGTGGCCGGCTGCAGGTGTGGCTCGGGCCCTTGGTGCCGCGGGAGGAGCCACCAGCCAGCGCCTCGCCGGACTTCTACCGCAGGGTCTCTCGGCTCGCTGCGAAACATGGCACGGGGATCACCGTCCATTTCGCCGGCACCATCGACGATCCTCCCTTCTTCCACCGGGAGTTCGGCATGCTTCCGGCCGAGTTCGCCCGTCGCTACGACCTCCTGGGGCCCAACGTGCTGCTCATCAACGGCACCTGGTTTTCCGAGGAGGAGATCCCGATCCTTGCCGAAACCGATACCCGGCTGGTCCACAGCCCCTCGGCCAACATGAAGATGGGGGAGGGCTTCGCCAAGGTACCGCAGATGCGCAACGCCGGGGTTACGGTGGCGCTGGGCTGTGATGCCGGGGCCAACAACAACTGCCATGACATGATCCGTGAGATGAAAGCGGCCTCGCTGCTGCACAACGTGAGGATGATGGACCCCACAACGCTGACAGCCGAGGATGCCCTGGAGATGGCGACGATCGAAGGGGCCCGTGCCATAGGGCGCGGTGACCAGTTGGGGTCGCTGGAGGCAGGGAAGCAGGCAGACGTGATCCTGGTCGACCTGCGGCGGCCGCACACGATGCCGGTCCATGATCCGATCGCCAACCTCGTGTATTCCGCGCATGGAGGCAACGTGGACACGGTGATCGTGGCAGGGCAGGTGTTGATGCGGGGCCGGCAGGTGCTCGTGGCCGACGAGGCGGCAATCCTGGAGGAGGCTCAGGAGCGGGGTCCGGCGCTGTTGAACAGGGCGGGGATCGAGGTGGCCCCGGTATGGCCCGTGGAGTGAGGAGGAAGACATGGGAGACTATTTGACGGAGCGCTTCTTGCGGTTGCCGGACGGTTCGCTGCCGCACATGGGCGTGAAGGGCGGCGGGGACGTTGCTCCATATGTCCTGCTCTCAGGCGACCCCGGTCGCGTTGAGAAAATCAGGACCTGGCTGGACAGGGCGGACGCGGTTGGCAGGGAACGCGGCTACGTCGCCTACACCGGCTCATATCGAGGTACGCCGGTGACGCTGGCATCGAGCGGAGTCGGCGCCCCTTCCGTCGCGATAGCGGTCGAAGAGTTGGCGTTGGCCGGGGGGAGGGTCTTCATCCGAGTCGGCAGCTGTGCGAGCATCGCGGAGGACATTCCAATCGGTGATGTGGTCATCGGCACGGCCGGCGTTCGGGATGAGGGCCTGAGCCATACGTACGCGCCCCCCATCTATCCGGCGATCGCTGATCCCGACGTGGTCGCCGCCCTCCGGGCCACCGCGGAGGCGGGGGGTACGCCATACCATCTGGGGCTGGTGCGAAGCACCGATTCGTTCTATGAGGGGGAGCGCAAGGTCGAGATCATCGACCAATGGCGGGAACTACGCGTTCTCGTCTTTGAGATGGAAAGCTCGGCGCTCTTCACCGTGGCCATGGTCCGTGGCCTGGCCAGTGGCTCGATTCTCGTACCCGGCTCCAACCTGGTGACAGGCCAGAAGAGCACCTATCAGGGCCAGCAACTGGAGGAATACACCGCGGGGATCGACGCGGCCATCGCTACCGCATTGGGTGCCGTCGAGCGCCTGCATGCGGCTTCTGAGCAGAGATGAAGACCGCCTCCTCGATCCTGATCCGGAACGGGTCGCTCATCACGATGAACGCCGACCGCCAGATCCTGGATGGGAGCCTCTATATCGAGGATGGGCGTATCCTCGAGATCCCGTCCGCGCGGACGAAGGCCGACACGGTCATCGACGCGACCGATTGCCTGGTAACACCCGGGTTCGTCCAAACCCACGTCCATTTGTGCCAGACCCTCTTTCGTGGAATGGCGGACGACATGGACGTGATCGATTGGCTCCGTCTGCGTATCTGGCCGCTCGAGCAGGCCCACGATGAGCAGTCCATATACGACTCAGCGCGCCTGGGCATAGCCGAGTTGATTCGCGGCGGGACGACCTGCGCGCTCACGATGGAGACCGTCCGTCACACCGAAGAGGCGTTCCGGGCTGTGCTCGAAACCGGCTTCCGGGCGGTCAGCGGCAAAGCGATGATGGACCGCTGGGAGCCTGGAACCGAGATGATCGGGGAGGAGACCAAGGCCTCGCTCGAGGCGAGCCTCGAGCTTGTAGAAGAGTTTCACGGCAAGGGCGGCGGCCGGCTGCAGGTCGCGTTCTGCCCCCGTGGTTCACGCAATTGCACCGAGGGTCTATGGGCGGACATAGTCGCGCTGGCCGGCGAACACGATACGGTCATCCACACGCACGCCGCCGAGAACGAAACGCAGACCGAGCGTCTCGCGATCGATAGCACGACCGATATCGAGTATCTGCATGGCCTGGGTGCGACGGGCCCGCGATTGGTCGCCGCGCACTGCATTTGGGTGACCGAACCCGAGATCGAGATCCTGGCGGAGACCGGGACCAAGGTGGCCCATTGTCCTTCGTGCAACATGAAACTCGCCTCCGGTTTCGCACCGGTGCCGGAGTTCCTCGAGAGAGGCGTCGTCGTGGGCCTCGGCGCGGATGGTGCCCCCTGCAACAACAACCTGGACATGTTCCAGGAGATGCGCCTGGCATCGCTCATGCACAAGCCCCGGATCGGCCCTCGTGGTATGCCGGCGATGTCCGTGCTGGAGATGGCCACTCTGGGGGGAGCAAGGGCGCTCGGACTGGAGGACGAACTCGGATCTCTCGAGCCCGGAAAACGGGCCGATGTGATCGTGATCCGCCGCGACGGGCTCCACACCCAACCCCATGCCGGTGTTGACCCGATCGCGCAAGTGGTGTACGAGCACAGGGCGTCTGATGTCGATAGCGTGATCATCGACGGAAAGGTCCTCGTTCGTGGGGGCGAGTTCACGGAGCTCGATCCGATGGAGATCCGCGCCCGTGCGAACGATTCTGTGGGGCGGGTTCTGGCGAGAGCCGAGCTAGCGAATGGATGACTTTTCGCACAAGGGACTCCGAAGCCGGTCACGAGTCGACTCGGGGAGGCTGACATGACTCCGACCCGAGGAACTCCATGGCTGCTCAGTGAGATTCGCTTTGCGCCCGGAGCACCCCGCAACCTGGCGCCTGACGGGGCGACGACACTCGCAGTAGTGCTCGGTTCCGGAGGAGTAACACCGAACCCGCACCGGCACGGTCCCGGCGCGGCGGTCATCGTCAACGACTCGACTTACTTGATTGATGCCGGTGAAGGGATCTGGCGCGGCCTTGCCTGGGCTGCGGTTTCCCATCCTGATCTGATCGCCGAACACCTTGCCCCGTACAGGCTCACCCGGCTCTTCCTGACCCACCTGCATTCCGACCACACCATCGGACTACCGGCTGTGTGGCTCATGCCCTGGGCCTATGGGCGAGAAGTTCCGCTGGAGGTCTATGGGCCAGTCGGAACACGGAGCTTGATGGAGCACTTGGAAGAGGCCTATCAGGGAGACTTGCAGGAACGGAGGTTCGGTCCTGGGGCACGGCAAAGGAATGTGGATGCGCACAGGACGATTACCCATGAGATCAAAGATTCGGGCACAATCTACCAAGACGGAAATGTAAAGATCGAAGCATTTCACCACAAGCACGGCGGTTTCGAACAGAACTTTGCCTATCGCTTCACATCCCGGGATCGAGTGATTGCATGGTCCGGAGACGGCCGCGTAGAGGGTCAGCTTGACAAGGCAGCCCGGGATGCAGATCTATTCTTCTGCGAGCTATCTACCGAGGATATGATTGCGAACGCTAACTGGGGCGGGGCGACGGTCGAAGAGAAGGCAAGAACGATTTGGTCGTATCACATTCGTCCTAAGGAGCTGGCGGATTTCGCAACTGAAATGAACGTCAAGCAGCTCGTGACGATGCATGAGCGAAACTACACAGACCCGTATGAACCCGACGCGTTAATGGAGGAATTCAAGCGCCACTATTCGGGTACCGTATATTCGGCACGCGACGGCGATGTGTTCTAGGTCAGCGAAAGGCGCCGGGTTGGTGTCAGTCCACGACGATGATGCTCCCCGCCCGAAGGGGTTTCCGCTCCGAGCCGAGGGCAGGACCGGATGGTCGATCTTCGACAACGATGTCGCCTATCCGATAGCGGTGCTCCTGTGCTCCGCGCTCGACCACAACCGTGCGACTATGCGAGCGTTCTGCCTGCGGAACGGGGTGGACCTTGCTCCCCACGGCAAGACCACGATGTCTCCCGAACTGTTCCGGATGCAGATGGACGACGGGGTCTGGGCGATCACCGCCGCCACGACCTGGCAGGCCATGGTCATGCGGGATTGCGGCGTTCCCAAGGTGCTGATCGCCAATGAGGTGGTGTCCCCCGGCGAGATCGAATGGCTGGCCGGAGTCCGGAGAGACGGCTTCGACGTCACATGCTACGTCGACTCGCTCGACGGTGTGGCCTTCTTCGACCAGGTCCTGGGCCGGCTGCAACCCGACCGGCCCTTCCCGGTCCTGGTGGAGGTTGGAATTCCCGGAGAACGTGCGGGCGTGAGAACCACTGAGGAGGGCTTGACGGTTGCCGGCGCCGCAGCCTCCTCCGCGCATCTCTCGCTGACGGGAGTCGCCGGGTTCGAAGGCCTCCTGGGCGCCCGGGGTGACCGCAGCGCCATAAAGGTGGTCGACGCGTTCCTCGATCAGATCGTGGATCTGGCCTGTGAGGTTGCCGGGCGCGGCTGGTTCGATCCCACCGCCGAACCGATCCTCACCGCCGGCGGGAGCTCCTACTTCGACCGGGTGGTAGCACGGTTCTCCCGTGCCGACCTGGGCCGGCCCCACCGGGTGGTGATCCGCAGCGGCTGCTACCTGACCCACGACGACGGCTGGCTGCATGGCACTTCTCCTTTGGAAGAGACAGGCAGGACCGGTTATCCCGAGCACCTGATCCCTGCCATCGAAGTGTGGGGGACGGTCCTGTCGCGGCCGGAACCGACCAGGGCGATCGTGGGCGTGGGCCGGCGCGACGTCTCGTTCGACGCAATGTTGCCGGTCGTCAAGAAGGTGCGCCGGAGGGACGGGTCGGCGGTCGAGGCGGCGCCACCGATGCGGACGGTGGCCCTCAACGACCAGCACGCCTTCATAGACGTGGAAGAAGAGACGCCGCTGGCCGTGGGCGATCTGGTGGGACTCGGTATCTCGCATCCATGCACCACCTTCGACAAGTGGAGGGCGATCCCGATCGTGGAGGGTGACTACCGGGTTGTCTCGGTGGCGCGGACCCTGTTCTGAAGCGGGAGCAGTTGCCGACCATGCGGTTGATCGAGGCGACGTGCCCTACGGGGGCGAGGACTGCGAGACTCCGGGAATCATCCGTCTGAGGAAGTTGCTATGAAGAGCACGTCGGTACCGTCCAACAGGAAGTGGTCCAAGGTGGGGTACTCGAGAGCGGTACGGGTCGGGAGCATCATCGAGGTGGCCGGTACCTCATCAAGCGGGCCGGACGGGCATATCTGCCGGGCAATCTGTGCGTTGGATCAGATATAGACGATGTCGATCTGCTCGACACTGCCGGGCCCCTCCCACAGGTGGTCGAGCGCCTTAGTTATCACCCCGCGCGCCACCAGTGTCTTTTCCGAGGTTCACCTCGTCGGCCACCAGGAAACGGCGGGTCGAGTCCTCCGCCTGGTAGAGCCGCTCGAATGCGTACCGACGGTGTCACGCTGGAATCCCTTGAGACCGTCGAGGACAGCGAGCGACCGGAGGTTGTCCTCAAGGCTTGATCGAGACGATCTGGATGAGGTTGCCGCAGGTGTCGTCGAACACGGCGATCCAGGCCTCGCCGACATCGGTGGGGGGCACCGTGAAGGCGACACCGGTCTCGGTCAGCCGCCGGTGTTCGGCTTCGACGTCGTCGACGGCGAACTGGGCCAGCGGGATGCCGGCGGCCATCAGGGCGTCGCGGTAGGGCTTGACCGCCGGGTGATGTGATGGCTCGAGCAACAACTCGGGCCCGTCGGGGTCGTCGGGCGAGACCACCGTGAGCCAGGAGTCTTGGCCAAGCGGAATGTCGTGGCGCTTCTGGAATCCGAGCACGTCGGCATAGAACGCCAGGGCTTCCGCCTGGTCGTGAACGAATACGCCGGTGAGTTCGATCCTGATGGCCGGGGTGCTCTGCGGCCTGCCATCACGTGTCGCCGTCTCGGGCGTGACGTCGGTGTGCTGCTTCTGCGAGACGATCTGGATGAGGTTGCCGCAGGTGTCGTCCAACACGGCCATCCAGACCTCGCCGACATCGGTCGGGGGCACCGTGAAGGCGACGCCGGCCTCGGTGAGCCGCCGGTGCTCGGCCTCGACGTCGTCGACGGCGAACTGGGCCAGCGGGATGCCATCGTCGACCAAGGCCTTGCGGTAGGGCGTGACGGCGGCGTGGCCGGCCGGGTCGAGCTGCAGCTGGGGCCCGTCGGGGGCGTCAGGCGAGACGACTGTCATCCAGAAGTCGTCACCGATGGGAATGTTGGAGTGTTCTTGGAACCCCAGGATGTTGGTGTAGAAGTCCATGGCCTTGACCTGGTCATCGACGT
>JAPPHZ010000012.1 GCA_028820935.1 bacterium
CCATCGTCCCAACATTCACATGCGGCTTATCCCGCACAAAACGCTCCTTAGCCATACTCCTTAACCTCCTACTAGTTCTCCACGCGCCGCACCGACAATCCGGCGGGCGATGTTTTCGGGTACGTCTCCATAAGAGTGGAACTGCATGGTTGAGGTGGCTCGACCCTGTGTCTTGGACCGGAGATCGGTCACGTAACCGAACATCTCCGACAAGGGGACCCGGGCCATTACCACCCGGGACCGGCCGCGCTGCCCGGCCTCCTCGATACGGCCCCGGCGTGACGACAGATCGCCCATCACCTCGCCCAGGTACTCCTCGGGGGTGACAATCTCGACCTCCATCAAAGGCTCGAGCAGCTTGATCCCCGCCCTCCGGGCCGCCTTCTGGAAGGCCATCGAACCCGCGATGCGGAAGGCCATCTCCGAGGAGTCCGTGTCGTGCGATTGCCCATCCACCAGGCGGGCCCGCACATCCACCAGCGGGTAGCCGGCCAGAACACCCTGCTCGAGGGCGCCCTCGATACCCGCGTCCACCGACGGGATGAACTCGCGGGGGACCCTGCCGCCCTTGATCTCGTCGATGAACTCGTAGCCACCACCGGGCCCGGTCGGCTCCAGGTCGATCTTCACCACCGCATACTGTCCCCGCCCGCCGGTCTGCTTGATGTAGCGCAGCTCGACGCCGGTCACGGGACCCTTGATCGTCTCGCGGTAGGCCACCTGGGGACGGCCCACGTTGGCGTCCACTCCGAACTCCCGCACCAGCCGGTCCACCAGGATGTCGAGGTGGAGCTCGCCCATCCCCGAGATGATCCGCTGTCCGGTCTCCTGATCGGTCCGCACGAGGAAGGTGGGATCCTCCTCGGCAAGCCGGCCCAAGGAGTCGGTCAGCTTCTCCTGATCCGCCTTGGAACGTGGCTCGATGGCAACCGAGATCACCGGCGCCGGGAACGACATCGCCTCCAGCAGGAGCGGGTGCCCGGCCGCGGTGAGGGTGTCGCCCGTGGCGGTGTGCTTCAGGCCCACCGCCGCCACGATGTCCCCGGTGAAGACGTCGTCGCGATCCTCGCGATGGTTGGCATGCATCCGCAGCAACCGTCCCAGGCGTTCCTTGCGTCCGTTGGTGCTGTTGAGGACCGCACCTCCCTTGGCGGCGTGGCCCGAGTACACCCGGAAGTAGGTGAGCTTGCCGACGTGAGGGTCGCTGACGATCTTGAAGGCCAGCGCGGCGAAGGGCTCGGCGTCCTCCGGGGCGCGCGAGGAGCGCATCTCCGAACCGGGGAGAAACCCTTGCACGGCAGGCATATCGGTCGGGCTCGGAAGGTAGTCCACCACCGCGTCCAGCAGGAGCTGGACTCCCTTGTTGCGGAAGGCCGACCCGCAGAACACGGGCGTGAAGAGGTGTTGAAGGGTCCCGGTGCGGACCGCCGTGGTTATCTCACCGGGCGAGATGACCACATCCTCGAGGTACTTCTCCAGCAGCTTCTCGTCTATATCGGCCACCTGCTCCAGCATCCGGCCGCGGTATTCCTCGGCCGAAGCCTCGTACTCGGCCGGGATCGGCCCTGTGGTCCAGGTACGACCGTCGTCGCCGGCCCACATGTGGGCTTCCATCTCGACGAGGTCGACCACCCCGGTGAAGTCGCCCTCCTCGCCGATCGGGATCTGCATCACCAGCGGGACCGCCCCCAACCGCTCCTCGATCGAGTCGACCGCCAGAAAGAAATCGGCCCCGACCCTGTCCATCTTGTTGATGAAACAGATCCGGGGCACGTGGTACCTGTCCGCCTGGCGCCATACCGTCTCGGTCTGCGGCTCCACTCCGGCCACCCCGTCGAATACGGCTACCGCACCGTCCAGGACCCGGAGGGATCGCTCCACCTCGACCGTGAAGTCCACGTGACCCGGCGTGTCGATGATGTTGATCCAGTGCTCATGCCACTCGCAGGTGGTAGCGGCGGACGTGATCGTGATGCCGCGCTCCTGCTCCTGCTCCATCCAGTCCATGACGGCTGCGCCTTCGTGGACCTCACCCAGCTTGTAGGTGCGACCGGTGTAGTACAGGATGCGTTCGGTGAGGGTGGTTTTGCCCGCGTCGATATGCGCCATGATCCCGATGTTCCGCGTGCGGCTCAGCGGGTACTGGCGAAGATGGATCAACGCGTCCGGACTGCTCACGACTTCTTCTCTCGCAACCGATCGTTCTCTGTCCCTTACTCCGCCTCTCGCCTCTACCAGCGGTAGTGGGCGAAGGCCTTGTTGGATTCCGCCATCTTGTGGAGGTCTTCCTTGCGCTTGATCGCCAAGCCGGTGTGCTTGGAGGCGTCGAGGATCTCGTTGGCCAGGCGCTGGGCCATGGTGTGCTCTCTCCGCCGCCTGGCGAACCCCACCAACCAGCGCACCGCCAGCGTGGAGGCCCGCCGGGGCCGGACGTCGACCGGCACCTGATAGGAGCTCCCCCCGACCCGCCGGGACCGCACCTCGACCTGGGGACGCAGGTTGTCCACCGCTCGCTTGAGCACCACCAGCGAGTCCTGCCCGCTCCGCCGCGAGACGATCTCCATGGCCTGGTAGACGATCTTGCGGGCCTTCTCCTTCTTGCCCTTGAGCAGGACCTGGTTGATGATCTGGCTCACCAGGACGTCCCTGAATACGGGATCGGGCTCGATGGTCCGTTTCTCGGCCGGTGCTCGTCTCATCAGCGGCCCTTCTTGGTTCCGTAGCGGGACCGGGCCTGGCGGCGGTCATCGACCCCGGCCGCGTCGAGCGTGCCCCGGATGACCTTGTAGCGAACTCCCGGCAGGTCCTTGACCCTTCCCCCGCGCACCAGGACGATCGAGTGCTCCTGGAGGTTGTGTCCCTCTCCGGGGATGTAGGCGGTCACCTCGATCCCCGAGGTCAGGCGAACCCGGCATACCTTGCGCATCGCGGAATTGGGCTTCTTCGGTGTGATCGTGTAGACGCGGGTGCAGACACCACGTCGCTGCGGCGACCCGGCCAGGCCCGGAGTCTTCTCCTTGCGCGCCTTGGGCTTCCGGCCCTGGCGCACCAACTGCTGGATGGTGGGCAAATTACGCTCCTACAGGAGGCGAGTGACCGCGCGGTCGCTCGCTCTTCAGTTCAGGGGGCGACCGAGTGGGGAAGCGTCCCTTACTACCGGCTCGCGCTCGCCGTCAGAAGCCGCCGGGCGGCTCTCGGCTCACCGAACCCTTACTTGTGTCTGCTCCATGCCGGACCGAGGCAAAGCCGGCATGGGGTCACACCGGGTAGCCCGTCAGGACACGGGGATACGGACGTGCTCGTGCACGGTCGTCAGTATATGCGATCTCCCCGCTAGCGTCAACGAGGGAGGCGGGCGGAACTCTACCCGGAGGCGCGGCCGGGAGGACTCGAACCCCCAACCTTCTGATCCGTAGTCAGACGCTCTGTCCATTTGAGCTACGGCCGCACGGGTTGTATGCCGGAAACTCGGCGCCGCGGTAGAAGACGACACCGGATGCTGCCCTCTAACGATAGTCGCTGTTGATCCTGTACCGGAAGCCGCCGGCCCCGCCAAGGCGTCAAATCCGCGCCGCAGGTATCATGGGTAGTCCTATATGGCTGACTCAGGGCCTCCTCCGATTCGCGAGGAACCAGGGTCGCACGGAGAGGTGGCCGAGCGGTCGAAGGCGCTCGCCTGCTAAGCGAGTAGGGGGCAAACCCCCCTCGAGGGTTCAAATCCCTCCCTCTCCGCCAATCACCATCCCTTCCCCAGGCAAGGAGCGGTGTACAGATTCTGGTTGTCACTTGTCACATGACCAGCAAAGGCGGAACGGCGACATGACCTACACGATCCTCGGATGTGACTCTACGACGGGCCGCGTCGGCATCGGCATCGCCACCCACTCGATCGCCGCCGGCGGGTACTGCCAGGTGGTCCGGTCCGGCGTCGGCGCGATCGCCAGCCAGGCGTACGCCGACCCCAGACTGCTCCCCGTGGCAACCGACATGCTGGAGCGCGGCCTCTCTCCCGCGGAAGTCGTGACCGGGTTGGCCGACGTTGATCCCGACTACGCCTTTCGCCAGACCGCAGTGCTGACCCCGGACGGGGTCGCCGCTGCGCACACCGGGGACAGGACAGGCCACTGGTCCGGCCACGTCATCGGCGACGGCTACATCGCCACGGGGAACTCCCTCATGGGCGAAGGGGTGGTCGAAGCGATGGCCGATGCGTTCGAATCGGCGGCGGGTAGTCCTGTGGAGGACCGCTTGGTGGCCGGCCTGGAGGCCGGTCGCGATGCCGGAGGCCAGGTCGGGGACTACTACGAGCGCTCGGCCACGCTGGTGGTGGCCGAGACGGACACGTTTCCCGACATCGATCTGCGCATCGACTTCCACGCGTCCGACGCCGTCGGTGAGCTTCGCTCCCTGCTCCATGTCTACCGGCCGTACCTGCACATCTACAACCACGTCCGCACCAAGGAGCCTCGACAAGCCGTCGGGATGACCTACGAAGAGTGGAATCCGCTTCCCCCGGAAGGTTGAGATGCGCTACCGAAAGCTCGGGCGTACCGGGCTGGAAGTGTCGGAAGTCGGCATCGGGACGTGGGGCATCGGCGGGCTGGCTTGGGGCGAGCGAGACGACGAGCGGTCCAAACAAGCCCTCCACCACGCTCTGGACCTGGGCGTCAACTTCATCGACACGGCGTACGGATACGGCGAGGGCCGGTCGGAGGAGCTGATAGGCGAGGTCCTCGTAGGCCGAGCGGATGTCACACCCATCGTCGCTACCAAGGTCCCGCTCGAGACACGTGTCTGGCCCGCTACCGACGACATGGCGGTCGAGGACTGCTATTCACCGGGGTGGATTCGATCGTGCACGGAGGAGAGCCTGCGCCGTCTCGGCACCGACCACATCGATCTCCAGCAATTCCACTTCTGGGCCGACTCGTGGACCGACCAGGGCCAGTGGGCGGAGGCGGTGTCGGCGCTCAAGAATGAGGGCAAGGTCCGGTTCTTCGGGGTGTCCACCAACGATCATGAGCCCGATTCGGTGCTGCGCCTGTTGGAATCGGGACTGGTGGACACCGTCCAGGTGATCTACAACCTCTTCGACCAGTCGGCACACGAGCGGCTGCTGCCCCGATGCGAGGAACTCGACATCGGCGTGATCGCCCGTTCTCCCTTCGACGAGGGCGGCCTCACCGGTGCCCTCCGCTCCGACACTGTGTTTGCGGCCGGTGACTGGCGCCGCGGCTACTTCAAAGGCGGGCGCCTGGCCGAGACCGTGGCCCGCGCCGGGGCCGTGGCGGAGACCCTCGCCGGGCACGCCGCGAGCCTCGCCGAAGGCGCGCTCCGCTTCTGCCTCAGCCACAACGCGGTGTCCACCGTCATCCCGGGGATGCGCTCGCCGGCTCATGTGGACCAGAATTGTGCCGTCTCGGACGGGCGGCTGTTGGCGTCCGAGGTGGTCGAGAAACTGCGGGACCACTCGTGGCCTCGCAACTTCTACGCCGATGCCTGGTGAGGGGAAGACCGATGTTTGACATCGTCGTAAGCGGCGGCCTCGTCGTGGACGGAACGGGAGCTCCTCGGAGGCCGTCCGTAAAGTCGGGTCGTGCGCTCCGACAAGTAGAGCAACAGGGGAGATGACCGAGTTGCGACGTAACCGGCTGCGGGAACTGCTGGATGCCGATCAGGCCAGCCTGGGGACCCATCTCATCAGTTCCTGGCCATCGGTCGTGGAGCTGGTCGGCCTGTCCGGAATGTTCGACTACGTGGAGTTCGTGGCCGAGTACGGGCCGTACGACCTCTACGCCCTGGAGAACCTGGGCCGGGCGGTCGAGCTGTTCGACCACATGTCGGCCATGATGAAGATCGAGCAGGAGCCGCGTACCTACCTGGCGGTCCGGGCGATCGGCTCGGGCATCCAGAACGTCCTGTTCTCCGACCCCCGGACTGTCGAGGACGTGGAGGAGTGCGTCAGCGCGGTCCGGGCCGAAGCCCCGGAGTCCGGCGGGCGCCACGGCGTCGGCCTCCGCCGTGATGTCGGGTTGGTGCTCGAGGCAGGGACTCCGGCCTTCGTGGAGGCCCTCGACCAGGCCGTGATCGCGCTGATGATCGAGAAGGACGCGGCGGTGGAGAACCTGGAGGATCTGCTCTCGGTGGACGGGGTGGACATGGTCCAGTTCGGCCCGGCGGACTACGCGATGAGCATCGGCCTGGCAGGACAGCTGAGCCACCCGCGGGTCAGGGAGGCAGAGGAGCATGTGATCTCCACCGCCCTCCGGATGGGAATCGCCCCGAGGGCCGAACTGCGGGACCGGGAGGGCGCTGAGCGGTACCTGGATATGGGCGTCAAGCACTTCTGCGTCGGGACCGACGTGCGCATCCTGTTCGACTGGTTCAAGGACACCGGCGCCGGGATGCTGGATCTCCTGGGCCGTGACCCACCCGGCCGAGCCCACGGATCCGACTCGTACCGGTAGGTGCTACAGAATCCCGGGGTTGCGAACCGAGCGGAGAGATTGTCCGTATCACCTGTCATGCCAGCCGGTCCGAGCCGGACAACGGCCTGACGCCTACATCACCGAACTCTGTCCCACGATCAGGTCACGTTGAGGTGAGGGACACTTCTTCACTCGATGTTGCCGGTCGCGAGCGGACGCCGAAGGTTCTTTCCCATGTTGCGACGCGGTCGGTATCGCGGGCCTCATAGGCTTCGATCGCCTCGCTGAGCGAAGGCTTGAAGCTGTCTTCGTCGCCGTACGCGAGCGCTGTGAGTCGCATGGTGAACCATGCGGTGACTCCTCCGGCAGGGCGCGACTCGAACCTGGGGAACTGCGGATCGGCTCCATCCTGGCGAAGCCACTTCGCCGCGACATCGGGGTCCAGGGCCATTGCCCTCGCGAGGCCGACGATGTCGGCCGCCCCGGTCGCGACGGCTTCCGCGGCCTGGCATCGAGTCTTAAATCCACCCGTGACCATCAGCGGCGTGTCCGTGACGGTCCGTGCCCGGCGGGCGAACTCGAGAAAGTACGGCCCCCAAGATCGTCGGTCAGAACTGGCTGGAGCGCCCGGGAAGTAGGTCCCACCGCTGATGTCGATCAGGTCCACCCCCTCGTCTCCCAGAAGCGACACGGCAACGAGGGCGTCGTCCTCATCCAGCCCGCCTTCCAACTGGTCGCTCGAGTTGATCTTCACTGCGATCGCGAACTCCGATCCCACCTCCGCGCGGACCTCCCGCACGACGGCGAGCAGGAGCCGGCACCGCGCCTCGATCGACCCGCCGTAGTGATCGGAGCGACGGTTGAACAACGGCGACAGGAACTGACTCAACAAGAAGCCGTGGCCCGCGTGTATCTCGACGCCATTGAAACCGACAGCTCGGGCATGAGCAGCCGCCCTGGCGTAGGTCGCAGGCAACGCGTCGACAGCGGACCGTGTGAGCGCATCGCACTCAAGGCCCTCCATGTTGAACGCCGATGGACCGGCCGGTCGAGAGATCGGACCATAAGCGAGCGCGCCGGCGTGCCCGAGTTGCGGCCAGATCTGGGCGCCATCGGTGGACCCGACGTTTGCGAGCCGAGCAAGACGAGCGTCGTCGGCGCCCGGCCAGAGGACGAGGTTCCCCGGTCTCTCCGGATAGCGGTAGTCGACTTGGACCTCACCTATCAGCGACAGGGCCGCACCGCCGGTCGACCACCTCCGATAGAGCGCGACCTGTTGATCAGTCGGACGACCAGCACCGTCCGCCAGCGAATCGGACATGGCAGCCTTCGCCAGCCGGTTCTTGAGCACGACTCCACACGGGAGTTCGAGAGGCGCCGCAAGGACGTCAGCATCAAAGTCCACGTTGTGCTCCTCGATCATCCCGCCAAGATGGGGTTCCGGGCCACACCGTATAGACGGCCAAGTCGGCGAGCGGGACGCTTGTCGCCACGACCGAGGCTGCCCAGCAAGGAGTCCCGTTACCGAGGATTGCTCGCATCACACCACTGACACAATGTTGCTCGCAACGCAACAACCGAGTATTCCAAGCGCTGTTTAGCCGGGCATATATACAGCTATAGGCGGAGGGAGTGACCGCCGTTTGTTGGTGTCAGGTGGTTCTTGGGTGTTCCTCGGGTGTTGTGTATGGCCTGGTGGTGGGGTGTTTGTTTGGTTCTTGACGTTTCCTGGGGCATCGTCTAATCCCACCGTTAAAGTGATAACTGTAGGTGATAACCAGAATCGGGGAGGAGAAGGCGGGTGAAGCGTCCACGGATCTTATCAGCCGCGTTTGTGCGTACCGTCACCGAAGCGGGCCGTTACGGCGACGGACGCGGCGGTTATGGGCTGAGTTTGTTGGTGAAACCAACGGCGAACGGGCGCCTGTCGAAGACGTGGAGCCAGAGGGTCCGTTTCGGTGGGCGGGTCACCAACATCGGTCTGGGCGCGTATCCGATCGTGTCTTTGGCCGAAGCCCGCCAAAAAGCCCTGAAGAACCGGCGGGTCATTGAGGCGGGCGTCGACCCCCGTGGCAGCCGGGTGCCTTGCTTTTTGGACGCGGCTGAAGAAGTGATCGCTATCCACGCGGCCGGGTGGAAGGCGGGCGGTAAGTCAGAGGCGCAGTGGAGGTCGTCGCTTACGACTTATGTGTATCCGCGTCTTGGACGGCTGCGGGTGGATCGGATCACGACCGCGGATGTGATGGCTTGTCTGTTACCGATTTGGCATACCCGCCCTGAGACGGCGAGGCGGGTTCGGCAGCGGATCGGCGCGGTGATGCGTTGGGCCATCGCCCAGGGCTATCGGACAGACAACCCCGCGGGGGACGCTATCACCGCCGCGTTGCCATCCAACATGGGACGGCGCCAACACCACCGGGCGCTGCCACATGCCGATGTGGCGGCGAGTGTCGCCACCATCCGGGCTTCTGGGGCGTATCCGACGACGGTGTTGGCGTTCGAGTTCCTAGTGCTCACAGCCTGCCGCTCAGGCGAAGTACGCGGCGCCCGATGGGGCGAAATCAACCTGGACGCGGCGACGTGGACGATCCCGCCTGCCAGGATGAAAACCGGCCGCCAACACCGTGTGCCGCTCCCCACCCGCGCCCTCGAACTACTGGCAGAAGCCAAGCAGTACCGGGACCGGAGTGGGCTGGTGTTCCCCTCGGCCACAGGACGGGAGTTGTCCGACGCCACCCTGCCCAAACTGTTGCGGGAACATGACATCCCCGCTGTGCCCCACGGTTATCGGTCCAGTTTCCGGGACTGGGCAGCCGAACTGACCGACACACCCCGCCAGATATGCGAACTCGCCCTGGCGCATGTCAACAGCGACCGGGTCGAAGCCGCCTACCAACGGAGCGATCTTTTCGACCGGCGCCGCCAACTCATGGCAGACTGGGCCGCCTACCTCGACAATCCGACGCGGGGTTGACCCGCTGTGGGCTCGGCCGACTGTTAGGGCTCGAGGACGGGGGGCAGGGATAGCGGTCGGGTGTCATGGCGACTGGGTGCTGCGGTGGCTGTGCGGGCAAAATGAGGGCTTTTGACGGTTCTGAGGTCGAAGTTGAATCGACCGGGGATGGTCGCGGTGCTGGAATTGTGGGTTCGGAACCGTCTGGTCGGAGCTTAGGATCCCCGAATGGCGGCCCGGTTGGTGATCGTGGTTGGTCTTGTTGTGGCCTTGGTGGTCGCGGCTGTGATCGCCATCAGCCGCCCTAACACCCCTGTGTGGGGACCGGACATGATGGATACCCAGTTTCGTGGAGTCGGGATATTTGAATTGGTGGTGTGCTGACC
>JAPPHZ010000013.1 GCA_028820935.1 bacterium
GGTGAAGTCGTAACAAGGTAGCCGTACGGGAACGTGCGGCTGGATCACCTCCTTTCTAAGGAGCACCGAGAGGCGCGGAGAAGGTCACTTCCTCGACGTCTCAAAGCCCGAGGGTCACGACATCCTCGGGAGAAGTACCGGGGTCTACGACCCAGGTTCTTCGCTCTTAGTTGATCTTTTGGTTACTCGGCTATCGGTCCTATCCAGAAGAAGTTGAGGTCCCCACGCGTTGACGCGAGGGCGAACTCCTTTGATGGAAGGGAGAGATAGCCGGACACGCTGTTCAGTAGTGAAGGAGTCCTGGTGCTCTTTGAGAACTGCATAGCGAGCATGAATCGTCTTGAACTCTACAAGTTCAAGCTACCAAGGGTCTACGGTGGATGCCTTGGTGTCGAGAGCCGATGAAGGACGTAGCAGGCTGCGAAAGCCCCGGGTAGCTGTCAAGCAAGCTCCGATCCGGGGGTGTCCGAATGGGGAAACCTAGCTGGGGTAATGCCCAGTTACTCCGGTCTGAACACATAGGGCCGGTTGAGGCAACCGGGTGAATTGAAACATCTAAGTAACCCGAGGAACGGAAAGCAACAGCGACTCCCTGAGTAGTGGCGAGCGAAACGGGAAGAGCCTAAACCGATGTGGTGTGATAGCCCGATGGCGTTGCCATATCGGTGTTGAGGGACCCGTCAGCCGGCGCGTCGGAGCCGGCAGGAAGTTACAAAGCCAGGTGATAGTAGAACAAGTCTGGAAAGGCTGGCCACAGAAGGTAATAGCCCTGTATACGAAATCGCACTGGTCTTCCGACGGTGATCCCGAGTAGCGTCGGGGATATCTGGCGTGAATCTGCGAGGACCACCTCGTAAGGCTAAGTACTACTCGGCGACCGATAGCGGACAAGTACCGTGAGGGAAAGGTGAAAAGAACCCCGGCGAGGGGAGTGAAATAGTACCTGAAACCGTAGACCTACAAGCAGTGGGAGGGAGCTTCGGCTCCTGACCGCCTGCCTTTTGAAGAATGAGCCGGCGAGTTAGTGCTATGTGGCAAGGTTAAGGCATGGGCCGGAGCCGCAGCGAAAGCGAGTCTGAATAGGGCGTACAGTCGCATGGTCTAGACCCGAAGCCGAGTGATCTATCCATGGGCAGGGTGAAGCGAGGGTAAGACCTCGTGGAGGCCCGAACCCACCTAGGTTGAAAACTGGGGGGATGACCTGTGGATAGGGGTGAAAGGCCAAACAAACTCGGTGATAGCTGGTTCTCCCCGAAATAGCTTTAGGGCTAGCGTCGCGCGTTCCACTATGGGGGTAGAGCACTGATTGGGCTAGGGGGCTTACCAGCTTACCAACCTCAGTCAAACTCCGAATCTCATAGTGCTAGAGCGCGGCAGTCAGACCGTGTGGGATGAGCTTCACGGTCGAAAGGGAAACAGCCCAGATCGCCAGCTAAGGCCCCTAAGTGTGTGCTAAGTGGGAAACGAGGTGGGATCGCAGAAACAGCCAGGAGGTTGGCTTAGAAGCAGCCATTCCTTGAAAGAGTGCGTAACAGCTCACTGGTCGAGTGGTCCTGCGCGGAAAATGTAACGGGGCTCAAGCACACCGCCGAAGCTGCGGGATTCCATCAATACTCTGACGTGTACGCGTCCAGAGGATGGGATCGGTAGGGGAGCGTCGAGCAGCCGGAGAATCAGCGGCGCAAGCCAGCTGTGGAGGCTGCTCGAGTGAGAATGCCGGTATGAGTAGCGAGAGTGGAGTGAGAATCTCCACCGCCGAAAGTCCAAGGGTTCCTGGGGAAGGCTCGTCCGCCCAGGGTTAGTCGGGACCTAAGGCGAGGCCGATAGGCGTAGTCGATGGACAACTGGTTGATATTCCAGTACCACCATGCAAGCGTCCGGACTGAGCGCAGCTTGCTAAGGAGAGCCCTTCGGGGCCCTCCGACCCAGCGGCGGGAGGTCAGCAATGGGATGACGCGGAAGGGTAGGTGGACCCGGGCGTTGGTTGCCCCGGGGTAAGTGTGTAGGGCGAGGTCCAGGCAAATCCGGACCTCATGAAGCCAGAGGCACGATGCCGAGCCGCTATAGGCGAAGCCACTGAACGCCCATGCCGCCGAGAAAACTCTCTAGCGAGTTTGTATGGTGCCCGTACCCCAAACCGACACAGGTGGACAGGTAGAGAATACCAAGGCGAGCGAGATAACTCTGGTTAAGGAACTAGGCAAAATGGTTCCGTAACTTCGGGAGAAGGATCGCCCCGGTAAAGTGAAGGATGTACATCCTGAGCTTGAGGGGGCTGCAGTGACCAGGCCCGAGCGACTGTTTACTAAAAACACAGCAGCGTGCTAAGTCGCAAGACGCTGTATACGCTGTGACGCCTGCCCGGTGCCGGAAGGTTAAGAGGGGGGGTTAGCCTAGGCGAAGCTCTGAATCTAAGCCCCGGTAAACGGCGGCCGTAACTATAACGGTCCTAAGGTAGCGAAATTCCTTGTCGGGTAAGTTCCGACCTGCACGAATGGCGTAACGACTTGGGTACTGTCTCAACCAGAGACTCGGCGAAATTGCATTGTGAGTAAAGATGCTCACTACCTGCGACAGGACGGAAAGACCCCGGAACCTTTACTGCAGCTTGACATTGATGTCTGGTATACACTGTGTAGGATAGGTGGGAGACAAAGAAGCGGTGCCGCCAGGTACCGTGGAGTCAACCTTGAAATACCACCCTCTGTATGGCGGGCACCTAACTTGGGTCCGTAATCCGGATCGAGGACAGTGTCTGGCGGGCAGTTTCACTGGGGCGGTGGCCTCCTAAAGAGTAACGGAGGCGCTCAATGGTTCCCTCAGTCTGGTCGGCAATCAGACGGCGAGTGCAATGGCACAAGGGAGCTTGACTGTGAGACTTACAAGTCGAACAGGGACGAAAGTCGGACATAGTGATCCTACCGTGGCACGTGGAAGCGCGGTGGCTTAACGGCTAAAAGGTACTCCGGGGATAACAGGCTTATACCCCCCAAGAGTCCATATCGACGGGGGTGTTTGGCACCTCGATGTCGGCTCGTCGCATCCTGGGGCTGAAGCAGGTCCCAAGGGTCGGGCTGTTCGCCCGTTAAAGCGGCACGCGAGCTGGGTTTAGAACGTCGTGAGACAGTTCGGTCCCTATCCGTCGCAGGCGCAGGAGATTTGAGAGGATCTGTCCCTAGTACGAGAGGACCGGGATGGACGTACCTATGGTGTGCCAGTTGTCCTGCCAAGGGCACGGCTGGTTAGCTACGTACGGACAGGATAAGCGCTGAAGGCATCTAAGTGCGAAGCCCACCTCGAGATGAGATCTCCCACCGGGTAAACCGGGTAAGGACCCTGGTAGAACACCAGGTTGATAGGCCGGAAGTGTAAGCGCAGCAATGTGTTCAGCGGACCGGTACTAATAGTCCGAGGGCTTGATATTCGGAGTCAGGCGTTTTCATGCTCGCTATGGAGTGCTCGAGGAGCACCCCCTCGCCCGTGCCGGGCGGGGGACTGAACAACCGATGTCGTCCGGTGGCGATAGCGGCGGGGATCCACCCGTATCCATTCCGAACACGGAAGTTAAGCCCGCCAGCGCCGATGGTACTTGGGGTGCAGACCCCCGGGAGAGTAGGACACCGCCGGGCACTACGTTGAGGGCCGTCCGATTCGTTCGGGCGGCCCTTGCGTTGTAGTTGCTAGTGACTATTAGTGTATGTTGAATGACTGGCCACTGGCCGGCTGCCGGTGGACCACTAGAATGCGCGACCTACACATAAACAAACACCCGATGACAGAAGTGACGACCTGCCGGAACGCTCAGATGGAGGTAACGGACGCCAGTCCGGGACAGGTGAATGGCTGACGCGTAGCTGAGGAGACTCCGCCACCGCGCCCGATCCCGCGGGTGGGCCTGCCGGCCTGCTCATGATGTTCTGAGCCTTCCTGCCGTAGGTGTCCTCTCCCGGTTACCGGCTTGCGAACGACGGCCGGATCAACCGGTCGGTGGTCATCGGGATTGAGAGACCGGGAGGCCGCTCCATGGATACGACGCTATTCGTGCTGTGCGGGATAGGGCTCATCGCCATCGGATGCCTGATTCCGATGCTCGTGATGTATGGACGTCTTCGTCGGCAGGTGCTGGACGAGCGCGGAGTTGACGTCGACACCGCCCGCCGCGAGGCGCAGCGCATACTGGGAAGGGCCGAGGATGAAGGACGGGCTCGGGCGGAGGCCTACCGTGAGCGCGAGGAGGCCCTGCTCGAGAATAGGAAGTTGGAGGTGGCCGCCTCCGAGGAGCGCCTGATCCAGAGGGAACGGACCCTGGAACAGCGCGCATCCAACCTGGCCCAGCGTGAGCAGATGCTCCTTAACCGCGAGGCCGGCGTGTCCGAGCTTCAGGGCGAGATCGAGGAGTTCGCCGAGAGCGCCCGAGCCAACCTGGAGCGGATCAGCGCGCTGGATGCCCGCGCCGCTCGCGAAGAGCTGGTCGAGCAGGTCCGCGACGAGGCGCGGCGTGAGGCGATGCTGCTGGTGCGGGACAGCGAGATGCGGGCTCGCGAGGAGGCCGACCGGCGGGCCCGACGCATCCTTGCCACCGCCATCGAGCGCTTGTCTACCGAAGTGGTCATGGAGAGCACCGTGTCGGCCGTCCCGCTCCCCGGCGAGGAGATGAAGGGGCGGATCATCGGCCGGGAGGGTCGCAACATCCGGGCCTTCGAGTCGGTCACCGGTGTCAATCTGGTGGTTGACGAGACGCCCGAGATGGTGGTGGTCTCCTGCTTCGATCCCGTCCGGCGGGAGATCGCCCGGATCACCTTGGAGAAGCTGATAGCTGACGGGCGTATTCACCCGGCCGCCATCGAGGATTTGCATGCCAAGGCGCAGGCCGAGGTGGAGCAGTCGGCCCGCGACGCCGGCGAGTGGGCGCTGCTTGACGTAGGCATCTCCCGCATGCATCCCGAGCTGGTTACGCTGCTGGGCCGCCTCAAGTACCGGACCTCCTACGGCCAGAACGTTCTCAACCACCTGGTCGAGTCGGCTCACATCGCCGGCATGCTGGGCGCCGAACTCGGGGTCGATCCCATCCCGATCAAGCGGGCCGCGTTCCTCCACGACATCGGCAAGGCGGTGTCCTACCAGGTCGAGGGGGCGCATGCGTTGATCGGCGCCGAGATCGCCCGGCGGTTCGGCGAGGAGGCGCCCATCGTGCACGGAATCGAGGCACACCACAACGATGTGGAGCCCCGCACGCTGCTGGCCATCCTCGTGCAGGCCGCGGACACGGTCTCAGCGGCCCGTCCGGGTGCGAGGCGGGTGGAGTTGGCCTCCCACGTGAGGCGTTTGGAGAAGATGGAGGATCTGATCAGCGAGTTCGACGGGGTGGACCGCGTGTTCGCCATGCAGGCCGGCCGCGAGGTCCGGGTGGTGGTCGATCCGGTGAGCGTGACCGACCTCGAGGCATCCGACCTGGTGCGGCGCATATCGCGCCGGCTCGAGCGCGACCTCCGCTACCCCGGCCAGATCGAAGTGACCGTGATCCGGGAGCTCCGGGTCACCGACTACGCCCGGTAGGAGGACGGAGGGGTGAGCCAGGTCGTACAGCTCGCGCCACCCACGCGCCGCTCTGTGGAGCGGCGCCGGCCCACCCGCGCCGGGCGGAGCTACTTCCTGCGCACCTTCGGCTGCCAGATGAACGAGCACGACAGCGAGCGGGTAGCCGGGCTGTTCGAGGCGGACGGCATGGTCCGGGCCCGCTCCCTGGACGAGGCCGATGTGGTGTTCGTGAACACCTGCACCATCCGGGAGAACGCCGACAACCGGATGTACGGGAACCTGGGTCAGCTGAAGCAGCTGAAGGATGCCCAGTCCGGCCGCATGCTCATCGTCGGCGGTTGCGCCGCGCAGAAGGATCGGGAGTTGGTCCGGGAACGCGCCCCATGGGTGGACGTGGTGCTCGGCACCCACAATCTCCATCGGGTGGTCGACCTGCTGGACCAGGCGGAGGAGTGGGGTCCGGTCACCGAGATCGTGGATGCCCTGGACACCATGCCCTCCGAACTGCCGGTCCGCCGGGAGTCCCCGTACTCGGCGTGGGTGACGATCCAGATCGGCTGCAACAACACGTGCACATTCTGCATCGTGCCGGCGGTCAGGGGGCCGGAGATCAGCCGCCGGCCGGGCGACATCATCCGCGAGATAGAGCAGTTGGCTTCGGAAGGCGTGATCGAGGTCACCCTGCTGGGCCAGAACGTCGATACCTACGGGCGGGACCTGGCCATCGACGGGCGCCGTCGCCCGATCTTCGCCCAGTTGCTGGCGCGGGTGGGCGAGGTCGATGGAATCCGGCGGATCCGGTTCACCAGCCCGCATCCCAACGACTTCCGCCGCGACGTGGCCGAGGCGATGGCGGGCACCGAGGCGGTGTGCGAGCAACTCCACTTCCCGCTGCAGTCGGGCTCCGACCGGATCCTGGCGGCCATGCATCGGGGCTACAAGGCCCGGAAGTTCCTGAACCGGCTGGCGATGGCCAGGGAGGTCATCCCCGATCTGACCGTGTCCACAGACGTGATCGTGGGCTTCCCCGGCGAGACCGAGGATGACTTCCGGAAGACGCTCGAGGTAGTCGAGGAGGCTCGCTTCGACCAGGCCTACATGTTCCTGTTCTCGGCGCGCCCCGGGACCAGGGCGGCTGCCATGACCGATCGTTTCGTCCCCGACTCCGTGGCGAAGGAGCGGTTCGGGCGCTTGGTGGAGCTGCAGACCCGCATCGGGTCGGAGCGCAACCGGCGTCACGTGGGCAGGCGCATGGAGGTGCTGGTGGAAGGACCCTCCAAGCGCGATCCTTCGGTAGCGACCACGCGGAGCCGGGGCAACAAGATAGTCCATGTCGAGGGGGAGTTCGCCCCGGGAAGCCTGATGGATGTGACGATCGAGCGGGCCGGGGCGCACTACCTGGTCGGCGCTCCCGTCTGAGGCTCGGAGCGAGTCGGTGGGCTCGCCCCATCACCCGGCGCGGATCGTTGCGGTGCTGGGACCTACCGCATCGGGCAAGAGCGACCTGGGGATGGAGTTGGCCAGGCGCTCGGGCGGGGAGATCGTGTCGGTGGACTCGATGCAGGTCTACCGGGGGATGGACATCGGGACGGCCAAGCCGTCGCCGGCCGAGCAGGCCGAGATCCGGCATCACATGATCGATCTGGTCGATCCGGATGAGGAGTACGCGGTGGCGGAGTTCCAAAAGACGGGCAGGGCAGCGATGGCCGCGATCGCGGCCCGGAATCGACCGGTGGTGATAGTGGGGGGCTCGGGCCTCTACTTCCGGTCGTTGGTGGATCCGCTGCGGTTCCCGCCTTCGGACCCGGCGGTAAGGGTGGCGGTCAGAGGAATGCCCCGGAGCGACGCGGTGGCCGAACTGCTGGAGGTCGATCCCGGGGCTGGTGACCATGTCGACCTGGCCAACCCCCGCCGCGTGAGCCGAGCGCTGGAAGTCGTACGGCTCGGGGGTGGGACCCCGACGGAGCGGGCGGCCGATCCTCTGTTCGAGCAGGTGAAGGACTACCGGCCCGAAGTGCGGTTCGCCGCCATCGGGGTGGACCCGGGCGACGCGCTGGCCGACCGGGTGGAGCGCCGGATCGATCTGATGCTCCGAGATGGGCTGGTTGAGGAGGTGGCCGGGTTGGCCGACCGGCTGGGCCGGACCGCTGCCTCGGCTGTGGGGTATCGCCAGATGCTTCCGGTCGTGGCCGGGAGCTGCTCGGTTAGAGAAGGGCGGGAGGCTACCGTGCGAGCCACCATGGCTCTCGCCCGGAAGCAGCGCACCTACTTCGGGCGGGACCCCAGAATAAGGTGGCTGGACTGGCATCCGGATCCGGCAGCCCGCTACGCAACGGCCAGGAGGGTGCTGAAAAAGACGGAGGAGGGTTGGCCCACGATGCTCTGACCTGGGGTTTCATTGCCACTATCGGTCTAACTGGACATTTTTCAGTACCCTCCAGCCGACTGATCGAGGAGATGACCTCTTGGAGTTCTTGAAGATGGAGGCGCTGGGCAACGACTTCATCGTGATCGAAGGGTCCACTCCAGACACCGGTCAGGTACGGGCCTGGTGCGACCGTCGCCGCGGCATCGGGGCTGACGGGGTTCTGGTGGTCTCCGGTCCCGGTCGTTCTGGCGCAGCCGCTCGGATGAGCCTTTGGAACTCGGACGGCTCGTTCGCCGAGTCATGCGGCAATGGGCTCCGGTGCGTGGCCCGCTACGTGTTCGACCGGGGATGGGCGGAAGACCGCGGGTTCACCGTGGAGACCTCCACCGGCCTCAGCGAAGTGGAGGTCATGGCAGACGGGTCCGTCCGGGCCGGACTCGGTACCTACCGCATCGGCAGTCCGGTGACCGCCTCCGGGTACAGTTTCGTCTCGGCGAGCGTTGGCAACCCCCACGCGGTCACGTTCATGGATTCGCCCGCCAGGATCGACCGCGTGGACCTGGGCGAGATCGGCCGCCTTATGCAGGACCATCCGGCATTCCCCGAAGGCGTCAACGTGGAGTTCGCCGCTCCGCTCAGGCAGGGGGTCTTCCGGGTGCGGGTCTGGGAGCGAGGGGCGGGAGAGACCCGGGCATGCGGTACGGGCGCGGCGGCCGTAGCCGCGGTGGCGCACGCCCAGGGTCGAGCCGGACCGGCGGTCGAGATCCACTATCCCGGCGGCAGCCTCGGTGTGGAGATAGCCGGCGAAACGGCTTGGATCAGAGGTCCGGCCGAATCGGTCTTCGCGGGGACTATCCCGGCCTGAACCGGGCAGGACCGGTGGCCAGGCTGCGGAGCACGGCCACTACCTTGCCGAGTACCTCGACCCCCGAGGTGTAAACCATGGGCGGGTAGTCGGGGTTCGCAGGGTGCAGGATGACCTTTCCGGGTTGCCTCTCCAAACGCTTGACGGTGGCTTCCTCCCCTTCGACCAGGAACGCCACGATCTCGCCGTTCTCGGCGTGGGGTTGGCTCCGTACCACGACCATGTCACCGTCGAGAATGCCGGCATCGATCATCGAGTCACCCCGCACCTCGAGCATGAAGAGCGGTCCCCCGGCCCCCACCAGGGCCTGGGGCAGAGGCATGACCTCCTCGATGTTCTCCTCGGCCAGGATGGGCGCGCCGGCGGCGATCCGCCCCAGGAGGGGAACGTCACGGGTGGTCGCCGATGGGCGTGCCGGTTCGTCGGCGCGCCGGGTCAGCACCACGATGGCGCGGGGCTTGGTGGAGTCGCGCCTGATATGGCCCGCATCCTCCAGGCCCTTGAGGTGGCGGTGGACGCTGGCGGGCGAGCGGAGCCCCAGATACTCCCCGATCTCCCGCACCGAGGGCGGGTACCCCTGCTCGGCCACGGTCCTTTGGATCAACTCGAGGATCTGTTGCTGCCGAGGTGGCAGGTCGGTCGGCTCGCCCGGTCCTTCGCCTCCGGTGAGGACTGCGCTGGTCGGCATGGTCGATACTCCTTGTCAATCGTTGTCTGCGCAGTACTCTACCGCAGACTCTCCCGGATTTCCGAACTCATGTTCGGGTACGCCTGCCTGGGCGTCCGGTCCGGGGGAGTTGCGGCGAGTACTTGACGGCCCGAACATACGTTCGCTTGAGTCACCTCATGGAAGCGAACATATGTTTGGATTCAAGCCAACCCTACTACCCGGTACCCGGTGGCCGCGGTATTACCACCCGGCCCATGACGGTTGTCGAGCCGCGGCGCAACATGCTGCGGATGGTGCTGGTGCCGGTCGTCGTGGTGGGCCTGGCGGTGCTGCTCCTGGGTCCGCAGGCCGACGCCGGGTCCGAGCCGGTTCCGGCGGTCTCCCATGTGGTGAAGGCGGGCGAGACGCTCTGGTCGATTGCCAACGCCCACACCGCTCCCGGAGAGGATGTGCGCCGGACGGTGGCGCTCATTCGTTCGGCGAACGGGATGCAGTCCGGAACGGTTCGGGCAGGCGCGACGATCACGATTCCGGTGGGCGAGATTCCCGGCTGGGCGAGGAGCGCAGGCTCCTAGCTACTCCGGGGGAAGACACGAAACCAAGCCGGCAGACGGTTGCTCCGCGCCGGCCGCCATATCCGGGTTGGCCCGATCAAGCCTCGGCGGAAGAGCCTTGGATCTCGGCCAGGAATCGCTCGGTCCGATCTGGACGAGGGAACGATGACTGGGTGCCCGGCCGGGTAACGCTGTCAGCCGCACAGGCATTGCCGAACCGGACCGCATCGCGCTCGTCCAGACCCGAGGCGAGCCCCACCACGAAGGCTCCTACGAAGGCGTCGCCGGCGCCGGTCGTGTCAGCCGGGTCCACGCGGGGCGGTCGGATGCGGGTGACCTGGTCGAGTTCGGGTGACACCAGGGCCGCCCCCTCGTCGCCGAGTGTGACCAGCAAGCGACTTCCGGTTTCCCTCGCGAAGCCGGTGAGCGCATGGTCCGAGTCCGGAGGCACGCCGGTCAGCATCTCGAACTCCACCTCGTTCGGAATCAGCCAGTCGCTCAACTCCAGTACGTTGTCCGACAGCGGCGCCGCCGGTGCCGGGTTCAGGATGGTGATCGCTCCCGCCTTCCTCGCGGCTGCGAACGCGGCCTCCGTGACCTCCTGGGGAATCTCGAGTTGGCCCACCACCACCGCCGCGTGCGGTGTCTTCCGGACCGATCCTGCCGCCTGATCGGCCGTCAAGTCGTGGTTGGCGCCCGGGATGATGATGATCCGGTTGCTTCCATCGGGCTCGACCCAGATCGGGGCCACGCCGCTGGCCCCCGGAACGCGGTACACGTGGGCGGTGTCTATCCCGAAGGTTGCGAAGTTGTCCAGCGTCATGTCCCCGTAGGCATCGTCGCCCAGACAGTTGACCATCACGACGTCGGCGCCGAGAAGCCGAGCCATGACGGCCTGGTTGGCCCCCTTGCCCCCGAAGCCCATCTGGAACCGTTCCCCGACCAGGGTCTCTCCCGATCTGGGGATCCTCGATGCGTAGGCGGTCAGGTCGATCATGGTCGAGCCGACCACGACCACTGTTGGTGGGCTGGAACTCGTGGCCATCACGCCTCCTCGTTGTCCGGCTGCCCGACCGCAGAAGGATACAGATCCGGTTGACGCTCTCAGCTTACTTGCTATACAATTTCTGAAATCGTTTTCAGGCGACGTGGTGCAATGTACCGCAATGCTCCGAAGCCTGGATGAGAGAGGAACGAGGAAGGGTTGAAGTCCCCGACCATCGCCGATGTCGCCCAGGAGGCGGGTGTCTCCGTCTCGACCGTATCACGCCACCTGCGAGGTGACCGTGTCCGGGCGGCGGAAGGCATCGATCGCGCCGTCGCCCTCCTCCGCTACCGGCCCAGCCCGGCTGCGCAGTCTCTGAAGTCGGGGAAGACCGGCGCTGTCGCCCTGGTGGTCCCGGACGTAACCAACCCGTTCTTCGCGGCGGTGGTCCGTGGCGCGGAGAGCATCACCGCCCAAGGCGGGCACACCATCTTCCTGGCCAATACCGACGAGAGCGACACCCGCGAAGCGGAAGTGGTCGAAGACCTGCTGACCAGGGTGGATGGGATGCTGCTGGCGCCCGCCAGCGAGGACAATCCCAGTCCGCAGCGCCTGGCGGATGCCGGAGTGCCGACCGTCCTGATCGATCGCGAAGCACCGTCCACGGGCCGTTTCGACACCGTGCTGATCGACAATCACGGAGGGGCTCGTGCCGCCGTAGAGCATCTCCTGTCTTACGGCCACGAGCGGATAGCAACCATCGCCGGGACCGTGAACTCGACGCCCGGCCGGTTCCGCCTCGAGGGATACCGCGCCGCCCTGGCCGCGCACTCCATCGAGATCCCGTCCGATTTCGTCCAGATCGGGGGTTTCAAAGAGCATGGCGGCTACCAGTCCATGCTGCGGATGCTGGCCCTTCCGGACCCACCGACCGCGGTCTTCGTGGCAAACAACACGATGACCATCGGCGCGTTGAGAGCCATCAAGGACATCGGCGTGCGCATCCCTGACGACCTTTCGGTCATCGGGTTCGATGATCACCCCTTCTCCGAGATCCTCGATCCGCCGTTGACCGTCATCGACCGCCCGATGGAACAGCAGGGCGCCCTGGCGATGCGGATGCTCCTGTCCAGGATGAGCAACGACTCCTGGCGCGAGTCCAGGCGGGTGGTGCTGGACGTCCGCCTGACCGAGAGAGCGTCCTGCGGGCCTCCTCGAAGGACCCCGATGGGCGCCCGTCGCAAGGGGGCGAGAGCTTGACGGCCTATCCGAAACCCTGCGACCCGTCCGACCCCCTCGGGGGTGCGGATCGGGCCGGCAGCCGATGAACGCAACAACGAGAAAAGGAGGACCGAGAATGCGAAGACAACGTACAATCCTTCTAGCCCTGGTAGCGATCCTCGCCCTGGCAGCGGCCACGGCGTGTGGCGGAGAGTCGGAAGACCCCACCACCACGACCGCGGCCCCGACCACGACGGCCGCGCCGACAACCACGGCAGCGCCGGAGCCCGACTTCAAGGTCGCCGTCGCGTACGACCTGGCAGGTAGAGGCGACGGCGGATTCAACGACCTCGCCTACAACGGCGCCGAGCAGGCCGCCGCCGAGCTCGGACTCGAGCTCACCGAGGTGACCGCCAAGGCGGAGGACACCGATCAGGATCGATCCGATCGGCTCCGGCTGCTGGCGGACTCGGGTCACAATCCGATCATCGCGGTGGGGTTCACCTACGCGGGACCGGTTGCGGAGGTAGCGGCCGAATATCCCGACGTGTGGTTCGGTATCGTCGACGACGGGACGGTGGAAGCCCCCAACGTGGCGGGCCTGGTATTCGCCGAGGAGGAAGGTTCGTTCCTCGTCGGCGTCGTGGCCGCGCTCGAGAGCGAGACCGGCCATGTGGGATTCATCGGTGGCGTGAACGTTCCGCTCATCGTGAAGTTCGAAGCCGGCTACATCGCCGGGGCGAAGGCCGTCAACCCCGACATCGAGATCACGTCCACCTACCTGAGCCAGCCTCCTGACTTCTCTGGATTCAACGATCCGGCCAAGGGCAAGGAAGCCGCCAAGGGGATGTTCGACGCAGGTGCCGACATCGTGTACGCGGCGGCCGGCGGATCCGGCGGTGGGCTCTTCGAAGCCGCGACGGAAGGCGGGTACCTGGCCATCGGTGTGGATGCCGACCAGTACCACACGGCTGCCCCCGAGGTACGTGATGTCATAATGACCTCGATGCTCAAGAACGTGAACGTGGCCACCCATGCCTTCACAACCCAGGTCGTTGACGGGTCTGCCCAGGCAGGGGTGAACCTGTTCGATCTCGATGCGGGCGGTGTCGGGTACTCGACCTCGGGTGGTCTGATCGACCACATCGTCGGCGAGGTCGACGCCTACGCGGAGCAGATCATTTCCGGCGAGATAGCGGTTCCCGCCACGACGGGCTAGGAGTCGATGCCCGCCCCGGCCATCGAACTGCGAGGGATCACCAAGAGATACCCTGGGGTAGTTGCCAACCGGGACGTGAACCTTCGTGTCGAGCCCGGTACCGCTCACGCGGTGATCGGCGAGAACGGGGCGGGCAAATCGACCCTGATGAACATTCTGTACGGGATGGTTGTGCCCGATGAAGGAGAGATCCTCGTCGAAGGCACACCCATCCCGATGTCGTCGCCGGCCGATGCCATCGCGGCGGGGATCGGAATGGTGCACCAGCACTTCAAGCTGGCAGACAACCTGACCGTTCTCGAGAACGTGATCCTCGGTGACGAGCCCACCGGGCGTGCCGGCCGGATCGACTTCGAAGCGGCCCGGACCCGGATAGTGGAGTTGGGGGATCACTACCGGATCCCCATCGAGCCGGAGGCTCTGGTGGCCGACCTATCGGTCGGGAACCGGCAAAGGGTCGAGATCATCAAGGTCCTCTACCGCGGCGCGCGGGTGCTGATCCTGGATGAGCCCACGTCGGTGCTGGTTCCCCAAGAAGTGGACGAGTTACTCAAGAACCTGCGAAGGCTGACCGGCGAAGGCCTGACCGTGATCTTCATCTCCCACAAGCTCGATGAGGTGCTGACGGTGGCCGATGAGATCACGGTGATGCGGAACGCGAGGACCGTGGCCCATACCCGACCCGCGGAAATCACGTCCAGGGAGCTGGCACAGCTCATGGTCGGCAGCGAGCTTCCGACGCCCGAGCCGAGAACCGTCGAGGTGCGGTCCGAGGTCGGGCTCAGGCTCGAGTCGGTGTCCACCCGCGGTAGCGGTCACGAGACCAGCCTGTCGGACATCGACCTCACCGTCCGGTCCGGCGAGATCGTCGGCATCGCCGGTGTGGAAGGAAACGGCCAGTCCGAGCTCATCGAGACCATTCTCGGGCTGACCAGTCCCGTGGCGGGCCGCGTGCTGTTAGGCACTGAGGACGTGACGGAGGCGGCCACCAGCATCCGGCGCCGGCTGGGGCTCTCCTACATTCCGCAGGATCGCCACCGCGAGGCCCTGTTGCTCGATGCAACCCTATGGGAGAACCGCATGCTCGGCCATCAGATGCATCCGCCGATAAACCGGGGGGTGTGGATCGATCGCAAGGCGGCCCGGGCGGACACGGAGCGGATCGTCGCCGACTCGGACGTGCGCACTCCCAGCATCGAGGTGCTGGCCTCGGCGCTGTCCGGCGGAAACCAGCAGAAGCTGATAGTCGGCCGCGAAATGGCCGGCGAGCCTCGTGTCCTCATCGCGGCGCATCCGACCCGCGGAGTGGACGTGGGCGCCCAGGCTGCGATCTGGACGCGGTTGTCGGCGGTGAGGCGGGCGGGAGTAGCCGTCCTTCTCGTCTCCGCGGATCTGGAGGAGCTGATCGGGATCTCGGATCGGATCCTCGTGATCCTGCGGGGCCGGTTCGTGGGCGAGTTCGATCCCGCGGCCATCGGTCCGGAGGACCTGGGTGCGGCCATGACGGGAGCCGATGCCGCGTGATGGAGACCCGTATCGAACGTGTTCTGCTCCAACTGATCGCACCGGTGGTCGCTATCTTCTTCGCGGCCCTGCTGGCCGCCGCCATCCTCCATTTCACGGGCGCAGACGCAGGAAGCGTTCTCGGCGAAGTCGTGGCCTTCGGCACCACCCCTGCCAGCCTGGTGGCCGTGGTCAACAAGGCCACCACGTTCTACCTGGCGGGAATCGCCGGTGCGATCGGGTTTCGAATGCTGCTCTTCAACATCGGCATCGACGGGCAGTACCGGCTTGCGGTGTTCTTCGCCGCGGTGGTCGGCGCGTCGGTATCCCTCCCGCCGGTACTCCACGTCACGCTCATCATCGTGGTCGCCATGGCGGTCGGGGCCGGATGGGCGGCCCTCGCCGGCTACATCAAGGTGACGCGCGGGGTCTCGGAGGTCATCAGCACCATCATGCTCAATGCCGTGGCCACCGGGATCATCGCCTACCTCCTCGCTCCGGGGAGGTTGGCCGAGCGGGCGGCCGGCAGCAACAACATCCGGACCACACCGATTCCGCCCTCCGGATGGTTCCCCGGTTTCGAGGTCGCGGGCAAGGAGGTGTTCGGCTTCACGCTCGTCGCGGCGGCTCTCGGTATCGGCTTCTGGATCCTCCTCAACCGGACCCGGTTCGGCTTCGAACTGCGCGCCAGCGGCCTCTCACTCCGGGCTGCCGCGGTCAGCGGCGTCAACTCCAAGCGCATGATCTTCGTGACGATGGTCATGTCCGGAGCGATGGCCGGTCTGGTGGGGATACCCCAACTCCTGGGGTCGTCTCACCAGTACGGCCTCGACTTTCCGGCAGGCTTCGGATTCACCGGCCTCGCCATCGCGATTCTCGGCCGTAACCATCCCTTAGGGGTTGCGTTCGGCGCCCTCCTCTGGGCATGGCTGGAACGATCCTCCCAGATTCTCGACCTGCTTGGCGTGTCGCGCGAGATCGTGACCATCATGCAGGCCACGATCGTGTTGAGCGTGGTGGTGGCCTATGAGGTCGTCCGGCGCGTCAACGTGCGCCGGCAACAGAAGCTGGTCGGTCGGAGCGAACACGTCGGCATCGAGAGCGGAGCAACGGCGTGAACACCGTCAGCGAGCCAAGGACTTCGCGCACGGTCTGGCGGCGATGGTGGATGCGGGTGCTGCTGGCCCTCCTGCTGCTGTCGGCGGTAGCAGACATCGCGAACACCCCGGACCTCCTGTCCCGCGGCGCCGTGAGCGCCTCACTCCGGTTCGCGGTTCCGATCGTGCTGGCCGGGCTCGGCGGGTTGTGGGCGGAGCGCTGCGGCGTCATCAACATCGGGCTCGAGGGCATGATGATCATCGGTACCTGGATGGGCGCCTGGGCCGGGTTCCAATGGAGTCCATGGGTGGGAGTGCTGGCTGCGATCGCGGGCGGAGCGGTGTTCGGTGCGTTCCACGCCCTGATGACGGTCTCGTTCGGCGTGGATCAGGCCGTCTCGGGCATCGCCATCAACGTCGCCGCCCTCGGACTGGGCCGGTTCCTCTCGTCGATCTTCTTCGAAGGCCAGGTGGGAGGAGGGATCAGCCAGTCTCCGCACGTCGGTCAGATCGGAAACGTGTCGGTCCCCGGTCTCGCCGAAGTGCTGGATCCGATCGCGAGCCTGGAGACCCCGGTGATCTCGGACATCGCCGAGATAGTGATCGGCGTGACCACCGGTGTATCGCTCCTGACCATCCTGGCGGCTGCCCTGGTGTTCCTGTCGTGGTGGGTCCTCTTCCGGACAAGCTTCGGGCTCCGGCTGCGGGCCTGTGGCGAGAACCCGGCGGCAGCGGATTCTCTCGGAGTGAACCCGAACCGGATGCGCTACGCGGCACTCACGGTGTCGGGTGCCTTGGCAGGCCTCGGCGGGGCCTTCCTGGTAACGGTGGCCTCCTCGATCTACCGCGAAGGGCAGGTGGCGGGACGCGGGTTCATCGGTCTGGCCACGGTCATCTTCGGGAACTGGATGCCGGGTCGCCTCACCATCGGAGCACTTCTATTCGGGTTCACCGACGCGCTCCGGACCCGCCAGGAGACCACGATGACGGCACTGCTGATAGTCGGGGCGGTCGTGTTCGCCTTCCTGACGGTCCGCGCCATTCGCGCCCGCAATCGAGGCGCAACCTTCGCATATGCGATCGCCGCGGTGGGTCTGGGTTGGTGGTTCCTCGGTTTCGGGGTCGTTCCGTCGGAGTTCGTCGGCTTCGCTCCCCACCTGACCACGCTGCTCGTTCTGTCCCTGGCGCACCAGAGGATCCGCCCGCCGCAGGGAATCGGCGTTCCCTACCGGCGCAGCGAGGCCAATTAGCGGACGAGAGGAGCAATGGTGAACGCTGCATATTGGGATGGCCCGGTTCTCCGATCGGTGCTGGGCGTCGTCGAACGCTCCCGGCACGTCCGGACCTCACGTGACGCGGTGGAACGGGTGGCCGGCTGGATGGCCTACGAGGAGTTCGCCTTCCCTCGCGGTGGGGCGGCGGGCGAGTTCGACGTGGGCTCGAACCCCGACGACATCATCGATGTCACCATGCTGGTGGCGACCCTCAACTTCGCCTTCACGGATTTCGACACCGGGCGCAAGTTCGAAGCCGAGTACAAGGGCCAGACCTGGTCGGACAGCCTTGGAATGTTCGCCTGCCTCCATCAGTCCCTCTCGAACGGGGTCCCGCTGCTCGACGGCGAGTATCTGGCTTCGGTCACGCGCTCCGACCTCGACGACATCTTCCGCGGCAACATCGAGATGCCGATGCTCGAAGAACGCAGCGAGATCCTCAACGAAGCAGGCGCGGTGCTGGTGGATCGGTACGAGGGCCGGTTCCACCGGTTTGTCCGCACCTGCGCTCCGGCGATGTATGCGGACGGTGACGGGCTCATGGAGCGGCTCATAGCCGAGTTCCCCCGGTTCGATGACACGAGCACCTATCACGGCGCGGACGTGCATATCCACAAGCTCGCCCAGCTGGGTCTATGGACCCTTCACATGGCTCTCCACACCTCCGGCGAATGGAGTCTCAAGGATCTGTCGATGATGACCGCCTTCGCCGACTACATCGTTCCGGTGGCCCTGGAGGTGATGGGGATCTTCGAGTACACGCCCGAGCTGGCGAGCCGCATCGCCGACGGCGACATGATCGAACGTGACAGCGATGAGGAGATCGAGATCCGGGCCCATACGCTGTACGCCACTGCGCTGCTGACGGACACCATCAACGCTCTCAGACCTGCTGACCTGCGGGTAGTGATCCCCCAGGTCGACTTCCGTCTGTGGTCGAAGTACCACGCCACCTTCCGCCCGCACCACCTCACCAGGACGGTGATGTACTGACCTGGCTGCTCCGGCGAACCGGCCCCGGCGGCTATCGCGCCGTGATGCGCATACCGGGGGCGCGACCCCTGCTGTGGTTCGGATTGGTCGGTCGGTTTCCCAACTCCATGTACCCGGTCGGCCTGGTGTTCGCAGTCGAGGCGATCACGGGATCGTACGGATTAGCGGGCACGGCCTCGGCCGGCTTCAGCCTGGCGGGCGCGGTGGCGAAACCCATAGGGGGCCGGCTCGTGGACCGCTACGGCCAGCGTCTCGCGGCGCGCTCCCTGCTGGTTGCCTTCGCGGGTTGTGCCGTGGGCCTGCTGGCGGCGATCAGAGCGGTGGCGACCCCCGGCGTGATCGTCTTGCTATCCATAGCGGCGGGATTGACGGCGCCCAACATAGGCGCTCTTACCCGGGTCCGCTGGACCCGAATGACCGAGGCGCGGGACATGCCGAGGTGGCAGGCGTTGGAGTCGGTAAACGACGAGATCAACTTCATCGTCGGTCCCTCGGCGGTATCGGCCATGGCGGCATGGTTCACGGCCTCGGCATCCTTGGTGGTTGCCACGGCGCTGGCCGTCGTAGGCACGCTCGGGGTGACATCGCTACCTGGAGAACCGCAGAGCAGCCGGGTGAGTCGGCGGCGTGCCACGACATGGATGAAGGGGACCCATCTCGCCGTACTCGGTTCTGTGGGCGGTCTCGGGATGGTCCTGGGCGGGGTCGCCATCACGATCGTTGCCTACACCGCCGAACTCGGACACCCCGCATGGTCGGCGGTGATCTTTCCCCTCAATGCCGGGGCCAGCCTCGTGGCCGCGCTGGTGGTAGGCCGCATCGGCCCCGGAGACCTGGTGTCCCAGCAACGGAGGGCAACTTTCTGGCTTCTGCTGGTGCTGCTTCCCTACGGCTTCGGCGACGGCATCGTGTGGTTCACGGTCACGGCGATGGTCGCTGGCTTGGGGACATCACCGACCTTGATCCAGGCCAACTCGTTGGCCGTCGCCACCATCCCTCCCGAGCGACGAACCGAGGCATTGTCGTGGATCGCCGCGGCGGCGGGTATCGGCATCGCCGCCGGATCGGCGACCACCGGCCTGCTGGTCGATGCGATCGGGGCTGACGCCGCCAGGATCTCGGTCACCGCCTTTGGTGCTCTTCCCGCCGTGATTACGGTCGCCACGATCTTGGCCGGCGGCCGAAAGGGGCACTCATGACGATCCCGATCCTGCTGGATGTGGACACCGGCATCGACGACGCGCTCGCCCTCCTCTACGCGGCCGCTTCTACCGAAGCCCGCCTGGTGGGCGCCAGCTGCGTGGCCGGCAACGTTTCCCTCGGCGAGGTCACAGCCAACACGGCCGCCGTCCTGGACCTGGCAGGACATCCCGAGGTCGAGGTGGCGCCCGGGTGCGCCGGGCCGATCGAGCGCCCACTAGTCATCACCCCGGAGACCCACGGACCGACCGGGACCGGGTACGCGACGCTCGCGGCGGCGCCGGATCGGATCAGTGGGAGGTCCGGTATCGACCTGATAGTCGACAGCGCCCGTGCGGAACCGGGGGAGATCGTTCTCGTGGCGCTCGGACCGCTGACGAATGTGGCGGCTGCGCTGCGCCGGGAACCTCGTCTGCTATCCCTGCTCCGGCGGTTGGTGATCATGGGGGGTTGCTTCACGGTCGCCGGGAACACCGCTCCTCGTACCGAGTGGAACATGCACGTCGACCCGGAAGCGGCCAAGGAGGTGTTCGCCGCCGCCGGCAGGGGTACTCCTAGCCTGCCGCTCGTGATGCCGCTCGACGTCACCGAGCAAGCACGCCTCCTGCCGCATCATGTGGCTCGGATGGCCGAACTCGCGGGTACTGAGATGGACTCGCTGCGGCCGCTGGTCTCCGAGGCCAATCCGCTCATGTGCTTCATCGCCAATGCCCTCCGGTTCTACATGGAGTTCCATGACCGCTACGACGGGTTCTACGGGGCCTTCGTGCATGATCCCTTCGCCGTGGCGGCCGCCCTCGATCCCTCCCTGGTGAGCACCGTGGAGACCACGGTCGACGTCGAGACGAGCGGCGGGTTGACTACAGGTGAGACGGTGGCGGACTTCAGGCGGGCATGGGGTCGTGAACCGAACGCCGCGGTCGCCCTGGACGGCCGGGCAGAGCTGTTCCTGGAACGCCTGGTCACCAGGATCGCAGGCCTGGTGGGTCGGCACTCGAGCGAGTCCTGATACCTCGGCTCGCGAGTGGCGCCGGACGGTACGCCCCTGGGATACCTACAGTTGCGTGACGATGGCCGCCACCTGATCGAGCCGGCTCACCGCCCAGGTCTTGATTTCGCCCATGGGGACGTGGAGCTCCTCGCGGAGGCCCGATATCGCTCCACCCAGCCGGTTCCTGACATCGGCGGCCCGGGTGGCGTCACCACTCCTCAGGGCCGATATGTACTCGGCCTGGATCTGCTCGACCGAGGCGACCGTTTCCGTAGCCTTCTGGCGGAAGCCCTCGAAGACGGGATCATCCGGAAGCCTGGCCAGCAAGAGGCTGGTCTCCGCGATCGAAGTGCTGAGCTGGAGAGCGATCTCGTCGACCTGGCCGGGCGGTGCCTGTTCCGGAAGCTCGGGCAGGTTGAAGGCGAGGGACATCGTGAGCGAGTACGCCATGGCATCGCCGATCTGCTGTCCGATGCTGAGGGCCTGCGCGGAGCCAGAAGCCAGCAGGTCCCTGGGGCCCGCTAGGGCGTTGATGTCCGCTGTCATGCCGAGAATCGGCGTGCTCGGCAATGGTTCCGCCGCCAGCGAAGCCGAGCGTCTTGCGGCAATGTCGAGATCGCTTAGGTGGCTGGTCAGGCTCGACAGTCCGGCGTCGCTCGACAGGCCGTCGGCGTACACCGAGTTGGCGACAGGCCCGAGCGTGTCGAACAGTTCCTGGGCCGATTGCGTGTACTGGGCCTCGCGGGCGGCGGCAGCCTGAACCGGCATGTCGGTCAGAGTCTTGTACGAGGCGCCGATGAGCGTGACCATGATGGCCAGCCCGGCCCCGATGGCCACCATGCGCCAGAGGCCGCGACGGTCCTTCGTCCCCATCCCGGGTAGATCATCCGATAGCAGCTTGGAGTCCATGTCCCATTCGGAAGTGGCGTCCCACATGGCCTTGACCGCATCGCCCACGTTGCGGGGACCGTTCATCTCCGCGGTGACGGAACTGAGGGAGGGGAGCTGGTTCCAGTACTCGTCATCGGGCGTGGTCTGCTCGAATGACTCTGTCCGTTCGGTCTGCCTGTTGTCGAAGGAGGTCTCGACCTCGCCGAATCCGAGCAGGGAAGCCAGCGGCGATCCTTCCGAGGAGGGGGCGGCGGGGAGGAGATGCGTCTCCGGGACCTCCGAAAAGGCAGGGGTGGACCCGGCCGCCGCAGATCGCGACCCTTCGGCTGCCACCCGCCTCCGCCTGGCCGGCGGGCCCGGCTCGGCTCGGGGTTCCGGTCCTGGTCGGGCGCTCGACCGGTCCGGGGGTTCCGGGGACCGGAACTCGGCCGGACCGTCCTGTACCGCTGGGGCGCCGGCCATGGGGACGGCCCATACAGAGCGGTGTGTCCATGAGGGTAGGAAGCGGACGATACCGCTACGCTCTGCGTCCATGTGGGAGGGCTGGTAGGGACTCCAACCGCGGCCGGCAAGGTGCTTGCCGCGATAAGCACGAGAGTCGGAGGTCGAACGGGCGCCGGTAGCAATACCGGGCTTGGCCGTGGGCCGGGTGGAAATGATCGGATGCTCGGGTCTTAACGTAACCATGTGGGCGGTGCGCTCCTACGTGCCGTACTCCGCCCGGCTTCGAGAGCCCCGATTACATCTTGTCTGGGATTGGTGAAGCGTGCATCTTAACGTGCTCAAGATCGATTCGGAACTACCTACGCCCAGCCGCGCCCATCCGACCGATGCCGGGCTCGATCTGTACGCTCGCTTCCCCGTTCGGCTGGAACCGGGAGAGTACGGCACGGTCGATACCGGAGTGGCGGTGGCTATACCGGAGTGCCACGCCGGGTTGGTGCTCCCTCGTAGCGGCCTGGCGCGCAGGTACGGGGTGGGGCTGGTCAACTCCCCGGGTCTCATCGATGCCGGCTATCGCGGGGAGATCCGCGTGGTGCTCATCAATCACGGTCGGGAGCGATGCGACATCGCGCGCGGTGACCGGGTCGCCCAACTGGTGATCGTGCCGATTGCCCTCCCGGCGCCACGACCTGCTGATCGATTGGATGAGACCGAGCGAGGAGCGCATGGATTCGGCTCGTCAGGACGCTAGTGGTCTGTCTGCGAAACAACCGGGTGCTCTGGCGGCCATCGGCGTCCCGTCGCTGCGTTCCGCTTCCTCTACGTACCCTGCGGGTACGCCTTCGTCGGCGGGCCTTGCGAGGAACACTGCTGCCTCGCCATACCACACCGCC
>JAPPHZ010000014.1 GCA_028820935.1 bacterium
CTGGTCGTAGTCCTCCGGCAGGTCGGCGAAGCCGACCACCCAGCCATCGGCGTCGATCGCGAAGGAGAAGTCGAACTCGACCACCTCCGGTGAAGACGCGGGGTCCTCCGGCTCGGCAGTGGCCGGCTGAGTGGTAGTTGTCTCAGCCACGGTCGTCGCCGGCGTCTCCGGCTCAGTAGTGGCCGGCTGGGTGCTGGTTGTGCCCGGTGCATCCGGAATGGTGGGAGACTCGGTGGGGGCGCAGCCCGCCAGCGAGATCGCCACCAGTGCGATCATCAGCCGGCTTCGCATCCCGACCCGGGCAGACCGAAGTCCCCACCTCGCCGCTGTCACAGGAACCCGGCGGCGTGTTGTAAGTCGGCCCCTGCGGGATGCCGGCCGGCCGGGACGTGCCATGCGGGGCCGATCTCGAGATGCCGACACACTAAGCGCAAGAATCCCGCCGCAATCATCCCTTCTTCATGATATGGCGTGGTTGTGGCCCGGCGCGAGATCATCGGAGCATCGCCGGGCGGGAGCCGGTCCGTGGACGGTGTTAAGCCGCGGGGCCAGTCTCGGGCTTGGTGGGTAGCCGGAGGATGTAGACGATCAGGCCCACCCCGAACAGCCCCAGTAGCACCCGCATCATCGGGCTGTCGAGCGCGAACCCGAGCGTGACCGTGAACGACAGGATGATGGCGATCACCGCGGTCGCTTTGAGGCGGATGCTGAATCCGCGGCCGGATCTCCAGTCCCTGATGATCGGTCCGAACACCCGATGCTCGACAACCCATCGATCGAAGCGGGCAGAAGATTTGGAGAACAGGAAGGCGGCCAGAAGGATCGGCCCAGTGGTGGGGATCAGGGGGACCCAGATGCCGACGATGCCGATCGCGGCAAACAGGAGGCCCAGCCCCAGGAGGACCCACCTCAGAACCCGGTTCTGCACTAGTCCCGTCGGCATATCCGTGGACGTTAGGCACGGTGGATGACAACAGAAAGTCGGAAACGTTGCTTGACCCGAACATCCGCCCGGCTCGGGTGATGGTTGCCCTGGGTGACACCGGGCAGCCGAGGATTGCCACAGGATTGTCTAGACTCCCGAGCTGTGGATCGGACTCGCAAGAACTGGATCGATTCCGATCGCTTTATCCCGGCCAGGTTCGTCCGCCCGGTCCTACGGCTGACCCATATCGAGGCTTCATCGGGAGTGGTCCTGGTGGTGGCCGCCGTAGCCGCCATGCTCTGGGCGAACCTTCCGGTATTCGGGGACTCCTACACCAACTTCTGGCACCATCACCACCTCGAGGTATCCCTCGGGCCCATCCACTTCGCCGAAGACCTCAAGGACCTGGTCAACGACGGGTTGATGGCGATTTTCTTTCTCGTCGTGGGACTGGAGATCAAGAGGGAACTCGTCCTGGGGGAACTCCGCGATCCGCGCAAGGCCGCCCTCCCGGTGGTGGCCGCCCTGGGCGGTATGGTCCTGCCGGCGCTCATCTACCTGGCTTTCAACGCCGGCGATCCGGCCGCCCTGCGTGGATGGGGGGTCCCGATGGCGACCGATATCGCCTTCTCGCTCGGCGTGCTGGCCCTGGTCGGCTCGCGGGTGCCGGTCGGCGCGCGGCTGTTCCTGCTGGCAGTGGCCATCGCCGATGATATCGGCGCGATCGCCGTCATCGCCATCTTCTACACCGACGATCTCAGCCTCGGTTACCTGGGATTGGGTGTCGCCGTACTGGTCCTGATCGCAGTAGCAACCAGGGTCAACATCCGGTCCCACATCCTCTACGCCCCGCTGGCGCTGATCGCCTGGTTCTGTTTCCTGGAGTCCGGCGTCCACAGCACCATCGCCGGCGTGATCCTCGGCTTCCTCACCCCCTCCCGCCCCCTGTACGACAACCGCGAGTTCGACCGCGCCGCCCGGGAAATCGTCGACATCTATCCGACACACTCCACCGAGCCGGGGTTCCACGAAAAGGTCGAGTACGAGGCGCGGCAGCTCGCGGACGTGGCGAGGGAGTCCATCTCCCCGCTGTCCCGCCTCCAGCACCTGCTCCACAACTGGAGCGCCTTCGTCATCGTTCCGATATTCGCACTGGCCAATGCGGGCATATCCCTTGCCGGGATCGACCTGGTCGATTCCGTCACCTCGAGAGTCGCGCTGGGAGTAGCGATCGGCCTGGTGGTCGGCAAGACGATCGGCGTGGCGGGTTTCGCCTGGCTGGTGGTCAAGCTGGGTTGGGGCCGCCTGCCCTCCGGTATCGGATGGCAGCACATGATCGGCACCGCAGCGCTGGCCGGCATCGGGTTCACGGTGGCCCTTTTCATCGGTGATCTGGCCTTCACGGACCATACGATCATCGATCTGTCCAAGATCGGCATCTTCACGGGCTCGATCCTCGCCGGGACGATCGGTTACCTGATCCTGCGATCGACACCCAAAGCCGACCGGCCCTCCGAGACAGCGGACGGTACCGTCCGCTGATCATGGCCGCCCACGACGCGGTTGTCGTCGGCTCGGGACCCAACGGGCTGGCCGCGGCCGTCGTGCTGGCGGAACGCGGGCACCGGGTGGTGGTGCTGGAGGCCGCCCGGACCATCGGCGGGGGCACTCGAACCGAGGAGTTGACGCTCCCGGGCTTCCGGCACGACGTGTGCTCCGGCTTCCATCCGCTGGGCGCCGCCTCCCCGCTCTTCGGCCGGCTACCCATGGAACGGCACGGGCTCCGCTGGATCGTGCCGGAGATCCAGTTGGCGCATCCGTTCGACACCGGCGGCGCGGCGGCACTGTGGCGCTCGCTGGACCGGACCTGCCAGGGCCTCGGCGCCGATTCGGACGCGTGGCGGCGGGCCGTGGGATGGATCGTCACCGGCTGGGATGACTTCGCCGCGCGGACGATGAAACCCCTGGCGGCGCGGCCCCTGCCACCGCCCGGCGCCCTCCGGGCGGCCCTGCCGGCGGCCACCTTCGCCAAGCGGTTCCGTACCCCCGCCGGCCGTGCCCTCCTCGCCGGGCTGGCCGCGCACGCGATGGCTCCTCTGGAGACTCCCGGCACCGCCGGCATCGGCCTGGTACTGGGTGCCCTGTCCCACGTCGGTGGATGGCCGATCGCGGGGGGTGGGTCCGACGCGGTCGCCGGTGCCCTCGCCCGTCACCTCGAAGGGTTGGGCGGGTCGATACGGACCGGCCATCCGGTCAGGACACCGGCGGACATCCCGGATGCGAGAGCGGTCCTGTTCGACACCCATCCCCGGGCGCTGATCGCCGTCTACGGCTCTCGAGCGCCCGGCCGCGCCGCCCACCGCCGGATCCGCCGCTACCGGAGCGGCGCAGCCTCCTACAAGATCGACTACGCATTGGACGGCCCGATCCCGTGGACCGCGCCGGAGTGTCGCCGGGCCGGAACGGTGCACGTGGGAGGGACCTATGAGGAGATCGCCGGGGCGGAGAGGTCGGTCGCGGACGGCGTAGTCCCGGAACGCCCCTTCGTGCTGGTCGGCCAGCAGAGCCTCTTCGATCCGACCCGGGCGCCGGAGGGTCGGCACACCGCCTGGGTCTATACCCACGTGCCCTTGGGAAACACCGAGCCGGTCAGGAAACGGGTCGAGCACCAGATCGAGCGTTTCGCGCCCGGTTTCCGCGACTCGGTCCTGGCGGCGCAGGTCACCACGCCCGACGACTTCGAGTCCTACAACCCCAACTACCTGGCAGGCGACACCGCCACGGGCGCTTACAACATCAGCCGGATGCTGGGCCGTCCGGGCCCGTTCCTCAATCCATACCGCACCGGCATCCCGGGCGTCTTCCTGTGCTCGGCGGCTACCCCGCCCGGACCCGGCGTCCACGGGATGTGCGGCGCCAACGCCGCCGTCGCCGCCATGCGGGAGCTCTAGTTGCTAGTTGCTAGTTGCTAGTTGCTAGTTGCTAGTTGCTAGTTGCTAGTTGCTAGTTATATTAGCTTACGCTGACCACGGCTACCGGCCTATGGAACCAGCCACCTGGCGGTGGGGCTACCCGATGGGTGTGTCGAGACGGCCCTTCCTCCAGGCCATGATGTAGTTCATGCACATCTCGTCCCGGCCCAGCAGGGTGTCCTCGGCCAGCCCATAGGCCTCGGAGTCGCGATCCACCGAGAAGACTGCGGCCGGCGGGTTCATGACCGGATCGATGATGCCGCTGTCCGCACCCGCCTCGACGGCCAGGTTGATGAAGGCGGCGTTCATCAGCTTGCGGGCGGGTATGCCGAACGAGACGTTGCTCATGCCCCCGGTGATATGGATGTCCCGCCCGTAGCGCTCCCGGAGGGCACGGATCGCCTCCAGAGTGTGCAGCCCGAAGCTGCTGTCCACCGAGATCGGGAAGACGAGCGGATCCACGAACAGGTCCCCGATGTGCAGGCCGGCACCGAGCGCCCTCTCCACCATCCGGGAGGCGTTGTCGATCCGCTCCCCGGCGCTGGACGGCATGCCGTCGGCCCCGGCCGCGGTGACGATCGCCCTGGCCCCGTATTCGACCGCGAGCTCCACCGCCTCGGTCCGCTCTAGGGAGGCCGAGTTGAGGATCGGCGGGGCGTCGCCAGCCCGGCGAGCGGCGGCCAGCCCGGCCTCGATGACGGTGATGTCGGAGGAGTCCACCGAAATGGGGAGAGCGGTCAGCGAGCCCAAGTAACCGACCAGCCACTCCATGGCCGCCCGCTGCTCGGCTGTCCGGAGCGAGATCTCGTCTACGTTGACGTCCAGGTAATGGGCGCCGGTCCGCTCCTGATCGGCCACCACCCGGCGCAGGTACTCCAGGCCCACGTCCGGGTCGCCCCCTCTGCCCATGGCGGCATCCACCGCCAGGGCGATGTGCTTGATCCGGCCCTCGTCATAGGCCTTAGTGGTCCGCATCGCGTCGGAGATCGGGAGGAGCCCCGTCCCCCCGTCCAGGGTCTCGAAGGTGACGCCCTCCACGCCGTTCTCGACCGCGAAGCGCTTGCCCTTTCTGAGGACGATGCGGCTGGTGTGTACGTTCTCGCCGATGACGACGAACCTCGGTTCCTTCATCGCATCATGAACTCGGGCGCAGCCGGGCTCCCGCCCTCGGGGGCCGGCGGGAGGGTATCGGGCATGGGCTTCATCTGGCATCCCTCCACGAATATCTCGAAGAAGTCGGGCGTGGTCTCCAGTTCGAGGTGGGTCACCCGCTTGGCCAGTTCCTCCGCCCGCGGACGTCTCGTCCTGTCCAGAAGCAGGGCGCGCGCCCCATCGATCGATGCGTTCCCCACCTTCACCACCCGCTCCTCGGGCACCGGCGCGATGAGGCCGATCTCGATGGCGTTGCGGACGTCCAGGTAGTTGGCGAACCCTCCCGCCAGGTAGAGGCGGTCGATACCGGATGGAGTGACCCCGGCCGTGCGCATCACGATGAACTGGCCGCAGTAGTTGGCGGCCTTGGCCTGGGCAAGGTTGCCGATGTCACGCCTCGAGAAGGTGATGCCCCGATCGGGCACCAGGTCGATGGCGCCCAGCTTGCGGTCGCTGGTGAACACGCCCAGGGGTGTCATCAGTTCCAGGCGGCGAAGCTCAGCCAGCAGGTCGGCAAGGCCGGATCCGCAGATTCCGGACGCCGGAGCGTCGCCGATGGTCCGGTAGGTATCGGCCGATCCGTCGCGGTCGAGCCGGATCGACTCGATGGCCCCGTCGTACGCCCGCATGCCGTAGGTGACCAGCCCCCCCTCGAAGGCCGGTCCCGCCGGGCAGGAGGCCGCGTAGAGACGGCCCTCATGGTGGAGCACGACCTCGGTGTTGGTGCCGATGTCCACCAGCATCTCGGTCTCCCCGGTCCGGCCCAACCGGACGGTCTCGAGGCAGGCCACCGCATCGGCGCCCACGTGGCTGGCAATGAGCGGAAGGCCGTAGACACGGGCACGACGGTTGGCGCGCAGGCCCAGATCGCGGCTCGGAGCAAGCAGGGCGGTGTGGGAACGCCGGCCGTCCAGGTACTCGTGCTCGATAAGCGACTTGTACGGCTTCTGGCCGATGCTCTGGACATCGATGCCGAACAGGATGTCGCGCATGGTGGAGTTGGCCGCCACCACGATCTCGTAGACATGGGGAGGGCGCTTGCCGAGGTGGGCGACCATCTCGCGGATACCCTGGCCGACGGCCGCCACGGCGGCGTTCCGCAACTCACCGGCCACGCCCTGCCTGGCCTCGTAGGAAATACGGTTCATGACGTCGCTGCCGCCGAACTGCTGAGGGTTCTCGAAGCTGGTGACGGCGACGGTCTCGCCCGACTCGAGGTCGACCAACTCCAGCACCACCGTCGTGGTTCCCAGGTCGACCGCCACGCCGAGGATGGCCCCGCGGTAGGTGTCGATCACCTCGCCCGCATACCTGACCTGGTCGCCGGTCCTGGTCACCACCGGATCGAGCCGTTCCTCCGGATCGGGGCGCCGGCGGCCGGATTCGAGGATCCTCGGACGGCGGCGGAGCGGCTCGAAGCTGATCGGGCGCTCGTCGCTCACGATCCTGGCCTGGCAGGCCAGCCGGAAGCTGCCCCGGAGGAAGCTCTCCGGTTCGGTGCGCGGCCCCAGCGACTCCATGCCTCTTGTCACCTCGACCACGCACTCGTGGCACCGGCCGGTACGCAGGCAGGAGGTGGGAACCTCGACCGACAGCTCATCGGCATAGTCGAAGATGGTCCGGCCGATCCGCAGCTCCCTGGTCGTGCCCAGGTGGGAGACGGTCACGCCTGTGGCTCTTCTCCGGCTGCCTCCCGCCGGCGGGAGGCGGCCTCCTCCTTGATGGCGGATATCTTCTCCCCGGCCCTCTGCCGGGCGCGGGGATGGCTCTCCCAGGCCGTGCGGTAGTCGAAGGTTCCGTCGTGGCCGCAGGTCAGCAGATCCGCTTCAGGGTCTGTCGCGATCTGGTTGCGACACCTGAACAGCGCCGTGCATAGGTCGTGGCGGTCCCGGTAGGGGCAGCGGGTCCGGGATGACACTTCGGCATGGCTGACGATGCCGGTGAAGATACGGCCGATCCGGTCGAGCCGTTCCTGGAAGGCCTGCTGGTCCTGGTCCGCCATGGCGTAGCTCGGGTTGGGGTCAGCCGCGGACTTGGGGCGCCAGCTGCTTGGCCAGCGCCACGCAGTCCAGGGCGTCCTTGCCGTAGCCGTCCGCCCCCACCTCTTCGCCGAACTCCGGCGTCACCGGGGCTCCACCCACCATGAACCGCACCTGCTCCCGGAGGCCGGCATCCTTGAAGGCCTCCACAGTCTTGGCCATGTTGGGCATGGTGGTGGTGAGAAGGGCCGACATCCCGATCAGGCGGGCCTCGCTGTCCTTGACAGCGGCGAGAAACTCATCCGGCGAGGTATTGACCCCGAGGTCGATCACCGTGAACCCGCCGCCGCGGAGCATCATGATGCAGAGGTTCTTGCCGATGTCGTGCAGGTCGCCCTGGACGGTTCCCATGATGACGGTACCGACCGGTTCCACTCCCGAGGCGGCCAGGATCGGCTCGATATGGGCCATACCGGCCTTCATGGCCCGGGCCGACACCAGTACCTCGGGGACGAAGACGTATCCCTCCCGGAACTTGATGCCCACGATCCCCATGCCGGCGATCAGGCCGTCGTCCATGATCTCCAGGGCGTGCACGCCGTCCGCGAGGGCCGCGGCGGTGAGCCGGTCCACCGTCTCGTTGTCCCCCTCGATGAGGGCGGCGGCGATGTCCTGCATGGCCGGAGAGGCGCGGCTGAACAACTCCACGTTGCGTTCGATCTCTTCGGGCCGCTCGAGGAACTCCTCGATCTCGGCCCGTATCGTCTCGTTCGCTATACCGGATAGCTGAACCATTGGAATCGATCAATCCTGCGTAATCGGTTGGAAGCGGTTTCTGGGTGACCCTTACGAACTCGGAAAGGCTACCCCGATCAGGTCGGGCAGGCAAAGGTGGCGGGGACCGGCGATCTCCCGTCGGCCGGGCTAGCCGCCACCACCGGCCTCCGGCGGATCGTGGACCACGAACCGGCCATCCGGGCGGTGCGCGTTGGAATAGTCCCGGGCGGAGTCGGCCAGCGCCGCCAGGACCTCCATCTTCGTCCCGAGCGGGACCGAACCCTCGGGCGCCACTCCCTGCACCCCGGCGTTGAGCACGGTCATGCAGGCCTCGTAACAGTCCTCGTAGGTACCACTGAACAGGATGGTCGGGTTGTTGATGTTCCCGAACAGCGACATGCGGTCGCCGGCGATCTCCTTCGCCTTGACCGGATCGACCTGCGACTCGAAGTGGAAGCAGTCCCAGCCCGCCTCGGCGAAGTAGTCGATGCGATCGGTGGTCTCGCCACAGCAGTGGAGGATGCTGGGACCGCCCACCTCGGCCTGGATCTGCTGGTGCATCTCGAGGAGAAAGTCCCTGTACATGTCGGGGCTGACCAGTTCCCGGTTGGCGTGATCGCACCACATGATGGCGTCGGCCCCGGCTTCGAGCTGGGCATGGGCGGACATCATCGACGCCGGCAGCAGGACCTCCAGATAGCGGCGGATCTTGTCCGGATCGAGGATGGTGTCCATCAGGAAGTTCTCGATACCGACCAGATGGAAGCCCACCGACCAGGCTCCGTAGACCTTGCCGACGATGCCCACGTCCGGGTAGCGCTTCCTGAGCAGGCGAATGGCCCCAAGGGCCGCCTTGAACGAGCGCCGCTCCAGGTAGTCGGACGGGACCTTGAAGTCCTCGGGGTCGGTCAGGACGTGATCGTCGACCGCCGGCCAGTTGTCTTTGGTGCCCCACCAGGTGGAGGCGTCAAGAGCGTCGGCCTCGAGCTGGGAGTGGAACACGGGCATCACCGTGTCGAGCCCCAGGTTCTCGTGGGCCGTGGCGGCCAGGCGAGCCATCTTCTCGGCATCCAGATGGGCCTCCGGAAACTCGGCGTCCGCGATCTCCATGGCTTCGAGGGTGATCACCGAGCTCAAAGTCATGGCCGGAACCTTGTCAACCCGGCCACCGTACAGGGCCGACAGGAAGCGTCGGCGGGGAGTCATCCATTCGCCGCTGAGTCGGGGGTACTGCTGTTCGGTCATGCCTGCCTCTTTGCCTTGCTCTGGTGGAGTCCTGCCCGGTGGGTCGGATGCGTCGAAGATAGTAGTTGCCCCGCTCCTGCTGTGGCTGAGGGCACGAGTGAGGAGTGTGCGCGATTGAAACCGGTCCACTTGAGCGGTGGCTTGCCCGCGTCCGGCTATGTACAGCGCGGGGATAGACTCGGCGACCAGGGAGGTTTGACGTGAGCAAGGAGAGAGAGCACGCCAAACGCGAAGGCCCGTGGGAGGAAGGCTCCACCGGGTTCGCGGAGCTGGGCGACCTGTTGCGATCCGGTTTCGGTGACGGCCGCAAGGGAGGGTCGGCAGCCGGTGCCGATCTTCGCTCGGCCTGGAGCGGTTTTGTGGATGCCGCCCGCGACCTGGGCCAGGCGCTAGCGGCGACCGCCAACGACCCCGAGGTCCGGGCGGCCATGAAGACCGCCATGCAGACCGTGGTCGAGGCGGTCGGAACGGCTGCTCGCGATGCCGCCGGCACCGCCGCCGAACGAGTACGGCAAACGGCGGAGCGGCGCAAGGAGTCCGAAGCCGAAGAGGGTGAAGTAGATCATTTGACCCGTCCCATCGTCACCTGTTCCTGGTTGGCCGACCATCTGGACGACCCCGACATCCGGATTGTGGATACCCGATGGTTCCTGGGGCAGCCTGGCGCCGGAAAGCTTCGCTACGAGGAGGATCACCTCCCCGGAGCGGTGTTCCTGGACCTCGACGATGACCTGGCGGCCTCCGAGGGTCCAGGTCGCCACCCGCTCCTATCCCAGGCCGACTTGACCGAGCTCCTAGGCCGCCACGGAATCGGCAACCACCATCACGTGGTGGTCTACGACCAGGGGCCAGGGGCCATAGCCGCCCGGCTCTGGTGGATGCTCAGGAGCGTCGGTCACGAACGGGTGAGCGTGCTCGACGGCGGGTACGGTCGCTGGTCCGACCAGGACCATCCGCTCACCACAGGCCCGCCCGACGTCGTCCCCACCACCTACGAGACCAAGGAAGGCCCCACGCTCACCGTCGATCGCGACCAGCTTCTCGAGCGCCTGGGAGCCGCCCAGGTGATCGACGCCCGGGAACCGGAGCGCTACCGGGGTGAGACGGAGCCGATCGACAGCGTGGCCGGCCACATCCCGACCGCGCTGTCGGCTCCCACCGCGGGGAACGTCGGCCCGGACGGCACCTTCAAGCCGGCACACGTGCTGGCGGCCCGCTTCTTCGAAATGGGCTTGGATCGGGACGAGCCGGTGGTCAGCTACTGCGGGAGCGGGGTCACCGCCTGCCACAACCTCCTGGCCCTCCACATCGCCGGCTACCCGGAAGGCATCCTCTACCCCGGATCCTGGTCGGACTGGTCCGCCGCAGGCATGCCGGTAGCAGTAGGTCCCGACCCCGGCCCACCCCCCGAGCCCCACCCAAACGACGTCGCCTGACGACTCCCTTCGCTGGAGGCGGGGCGGGACCGCAGGTAGCAGCTATCGTGCGACGATCCGACCCTTGAACGCATTCCGGTCATGGGTGGGCTCCCGCACGAGCCGCCCGAAGCGGATCAGACGGGTTGCTATCCCGGTGGTGATCCTTGCCCTGCTCTACGCGGCCCTGTCCTTCTACATCGTCGACAGCGCCCTGGACGCGGAGGCGATCGCGCTCGAGGAACGCCCGCAGGACTTCGCCCTGGCCTACGAGGACGTCGAGTTCTCCCCTCGCGGTTGGCCCACGATCGTCCTGCGGGGCTGGTGGATGCCGGCGCCTGAGTCCCGCGGGACGGTGGTCCGCGTGCACGGCATCGACAGCAACCGCAGCTCCCGGCTCGCCATCGCGGCGGCGCTGGTAAAGAGCGGATACTCGGTGCTCGCCTTCGACCTGCGCGGCCACGGTGAGTCCGACCCGGCCCAGATGGGCGCCGGAATCCATGAGCGGGATGATGTGCTGGGCGCGGTCGACTACCTGACCGCGCAACGCGGCGCCGAGCGCGGAACGATCTTCCTGCACGGCCACTCCTATGGTGGGGCGATCGTTCTTATGGCGGGCTGGCGCGAACCTGCCATCGCCGGTGTCTTCGCCGATTCGGCTTTCGCCTCGCTGTCCGATCTGGTCGTCCAGGAAGTAGCGCGGCGCACCTCTGCGCCCTCCTGGCTGGCCTCCGTCCTGCGGCCCGGCGTGATCCTGATGGCCCGCCTCTCCAAGGGCATCGACATCGAAGGGGTCTACCCGGCGGGAGACGCCGCCAGATACTCCTACTCCATCGGGCTTGCCCATTGCGAGATGGATGACCGCATCCCGATCAGCCACCTGGAACTTATCCGAACCGGGCTCCGGTACCCGCCGCGACTCACCGTCTACGAAGGCTGCGCCCATGGCGACGCCTGGGACGACCACCCACGGCGCTACGAGGCAACCCTCATCGCCTATCTCGACGAACGGCTGGGAATCTGATCGGGCGAGCTCCCGCGGTGGACTGCGGTCACCGATTCGAAGGCTTGGCCTTGACGGTCGCGGGCGCACGTCGGGCGGTACTGTCGAACCGACGTCTGCGAGCCGGACTCGGCATGTGAAGGAGGTGACCATGGTGGACTTCGATGATCGTCTCGATGAAGCGCACAAGGCCGTTCTCGAGATGATTCCGGATGCCCTGCTGGATCTCACGGACATACCCAAGGCGCGGCGGGCGCTCGACAGCTTCTTGGCCGCCAGGGCCGCACAGGCTCCTGGGTTTCCCGGCGTTGAGGTCGAGGACCACTGGGCTCCTGGGGCGGCCGGGGACCCGGATGTGATGGTTCGGGTCTACACACCGTCGGGTCTAGACGCCGGTGCGCCGGCTCTGTACTGGATCCACGGCGGGGGAATGGTGATGGGAAGTGTCGCCAGGAACGACATCGAATGCAAGGGTTGGGCCACCGACATGCGGTGCGTGGTGGCGTCCGTGGAGTACCGCCTCGCCCCCGAGAATCCGCATCCCTCGCCGATCGAGGATTGCTTCGCCGGGCTGGCGTGGTTGGTATCCAAAGCGGAGAGCCTCGGAGTCGACACCGGTCGGATAGCCGTGGGTGGCGCTTCTGCCGGGGGCGGGCTGGCGGCTGCTCTGGCTTTGATTGCGAGGGATCGGGGTGTCGACATCATCTTCCAGCAACTGATCTGCCCGATGCTGGACGACCGCAACATCACCCGCTCCAGCCACTGGGTCCAGCATCCCAAGGTTTGGAACCGGGTGGTGAACATCGCCGGCTGGAGCGCCCTGCTGGGCAAACCGGCCGGTTCCGATGACGTTTCCCCCTACGCTTCCCCCGCCCGAGCCGAGGACCTGTCCGGGCTGGCGCCGGCCTTCATCATCGTCGGGGACCTGGACCTGTTCGTTGACGAGTCCATCGAGTACGCCCAGCGGTTGGCGGCGGCCGGCGTGCCGACCGAGTTGCACATCCTCCCCGGTGCCGTACACGGCACGCAGTTCTACCTCCCGACGGCGGAAGTGAGCATGCGGTGGAAGGCCATCGAGGCTGACGCCTTGCGCGTCGCCCTGCACGGGAGCGGGTGACTCGGGGCGAGCAGGCCCGTCATGGTCAGAGGCCACGCATCCCCGCGTACCGTGAGTATCTACTGCAGGGGTGTCGTACGGGCTGGCCGCCGGAGGTACAGGTGGCGAGGATGTGGCAAGATCGGGGGGACATGACGGGTTCTGGAAGCATCGCCGGGGACCTGCCCGAGGGCGCAGAGGAGGAGTTCACCTCGCTGGCGGGGAGGTTGCTGGTGGCCATGCCGGGGATGGTCGATCCCAACTTCAACCGGACGGTGGTGCTGATGATCGAGCACACCCCTGAGGGTGCGGTCGGGCTGGTGCTGAACCGGCCTACTGAGGCCGACCTGCTGGATCACCTACCCGGGTGGTGGTCGGCGGCGGCCAATCCACGTGTCGTGTTCGTGGGCGGTCCGGTGGGGGAAGGCGGCGGTCTGGGTCTGGCCAGGGGCGCCGGGGCGCAGCCGCTGGAGGGGTGGCCGGAAGTGGTGGGTGTCCAGGTGGTCGATCTGGAAGCCGTGCCTGACGTGGACTCCGGTCTGGAGGCCAGGGTCTTCTCCGGTTACAGCGGGTGGGGTCCCGGGCAGCTCGAATCCGAACTGGAGGCCAGGGGATGGTTCGTGGTCGACGGCGAGTCCGAGGACGTGTTCACCTCCCAACCGGAGAAGCTGTGGCAAGAGGTGCTGATGCGGGCAGGAGGCCGGTACGCCTTCTTCTCCACCTACCCGGAGAACCCTCGGCTCAACTAGAGGTCGGCCGGCGGCGGCGTTCCTCGCCGGTTCGCTCGTCACGCGGTGGGATGGCCCCTGGGCAACTAGGGTATCCCGACAGTGCGTTCGACCGACCCGGATACCCTCAAGGAATACACCCTCAGGATCTGGCATTACAAGCAGGGCGAGGTGGTCAGCCTCATGGTTCACTTGGGGGATCGGCTCGGCCTCTACCGGGCTATGGCCGGCGGCGAGGAGATGACCTCCGGTGAGTTGGCCGAGCGGACGGGACTGTCTGAGCGCTGGGTCCGCGAATGGCTCCTTGGCCAGGCCGCGGCCGGGCTGATCGAGCGCACGCCCGAGAACGGATTCTCGCTCAGCCCCGAGGGCGAGGAGGTACTGGTCGACGAAGACGCTCTGGCCTTCGCCGCCGGCGCTTTCATCGGAGGGTTCCATCCGGAACGCATCGACGAGGTGGTCAACGCCTTCCGCACCGGAATCGGCATCACCTACCACGAGATGGGGGAGTCGGTGGCGCGCAAGGTGGACCGCATGAACAGGGTGTGGGTGGGCCCCTTCCTGGTGGAGCGGGTGCTGCCCTCCGTGGACGGGCTGGTGGGGAAGCTGGAGGCCGGGTGCCGGGTGGCCGAAGTGGGGAGCGGAGGGGGCGTAGCCCTCCAAACCCTCGCCGAACGATTCCCGGCCAGCACCGTGGATGGCTACGAACCCTCCGGTATCGCCTGCTCGAGGGCCCGGCCCCGCATCCGCGACCTGCCCAACGCCACCATCCACCAGGCCGGGGGGGAGAGCCTGGCGGACGACGGCCGCTACGACCTGGTACTGGCCCTCGACTGCATGCATGACGTGCCCTTCCCGGATCGAATCGCAGCCGCGGTCCGGCGATCCCTGAAGGACGACGGGGTGTGGTTGATCAAGGACACGCATTGCTACGAAGGGTTCGAGGAGAACCTGAGGAACCCCATGCTGGCCATGCAGTACGGCTACAGCCTCTCGGGGTGCCTGCTCTCGGCCGCCTCCGAGGAGGGCGCCGCCGGGCTCGGCACCCTAGGATTCCATCCCGTCGAAGCTGAGCGCATCGTCAGGAAGGCCGGTTTCACCTCTTTCCGCATGTTCCGCCTCGAAGACGACCCGATCCACAACTACTACGAGGTCCGCCCTTGACCGCACCCGCCCTCGAAGGGATGCGCCCCCCATGGCAGTAGATATCGCCGGCTTCATCACCGACATGAAGGCTCATGCGGTGGACCACGGATTCCACGTGCATGCCGAGCGGCACTTCATCGAGTCCTTCTCGCTGGGCCAGGCCTGGGAGGTAGACCTGCATCCGGAGGAGGCCTGCGAGGGACCGCTGGAGATGCTGATGGTGCTCGAGGTGGAACCCAGGGTGATCCTGGCCTTCGAGGACCTCATGGCACAGCATCTCGAGATGGACGAGGAGCAGGAACGCCAACTGGAGCTGCCTCTGTTCTTCAAGTGGGCCTTGCCGCCGCTGCCCAACCCACCCGACCTGCTCATCCTCGCCACCGAATTGGCCGGGGTCTCGGGCACGACGCTGCCGGTGGAGGTGTCCGCCACCGACACTTACATGTCGGTGACCGACCCGGCTCGGCGGAGCCTGTCACTGGTGGGCCGGCTCGACTTCCGGCTCCGGGACATGTTCATGCGGGAAGTAAATGTGTGCGACGTCCTCGAGTGCGCCCACGGCCTGAGCATGTGGCTCCTGGAACAGTCGGAGTCCTGGCTGGAGGGACTGGACCCTACCGGCCTCTGAGGCCTACCCGACCGGACTGGAGGTCAGGAGCGGCGTCGCCGCAGAACCAGGTCGAGATCCTCTACGAAACGTTGGTTCTCCGGCTCGGTGCCTATGGACACGCGGGTCCACTCTTCGGTTCCCTTGCGAATGAGGGTGCCCATCTCCAGGAGTTCCTGGACGATCCCCGGCGTGCCGGGACCGAGCCGGAACCAGATGAAGTTGGCCTGGGTGGGAACGTACCGGATGGCCCGGTCGGCCAGGGCGCCCTCGAGGTAGTCGACTCCCCGGCGGTTGAGCTCGAACCGTTCCTTGACCCGCTCGGGGAAGCGGAGGGCGGTGGTAGCGGCCACCTCGGCCAGAGAACCGACCACGAACGGGCTCTGGGCCTTGCGGAGGGACCGGAGCGTGGCGGCCTGGCCCACCATATAACCGACCCGGAGGCCCGCCAGCCCGTAGATCTTGGAGAAGGTGCGCGCCACCACCAGGTTGGAGCGTTCGACGGCGAGGGGGACCAGGCTGGAATCCTCCTCGGCGGCCACGAACTCCCCGTAGGCCTCGTCGACCAGAACGAGGACGGACTCGGGAACCCGATCGGCGAACTCGTGGATCTCAGCCCGGGTCAGGTAGCTCCCCGTCGGGTTGTTCGGGTTGCAGATGATCACGAGGGTGGTGTCGTCCCGGATCGCGGCGTACATCGCCTCTAGGTCAGCCCGCAGGGAATCATCGAGCGGGACCATGATGCTCTCCGCATCTGCGTACACCGCGTTGATGGGGTACATGGCGAACGAGGGCCACGGGTAGACGAAGCTGTTGCCCGGGCCTCCCACAGCCCGGGCCGCCGTAGTGAGGTTCTCCGAGCTACCGGCGCCGGTCCACACGCAGTCCGGGGTGGTGCCCAACGTCTCGGCCAGAGCCTCCCTCAGGCGGACCGTACCCGCGTCGGGGTACCGGTTGATGCCTGCGGCTGCCCCGGCGATGGCGTCCAGAACCTCGGGGAAGGGAGGAGTCGGGTACTCGTTGCCGGCCAGCATGGCGATCCCTCTGGCACCGAAGCGGCGGGCGAACTCCTCGAAGCCCGGGCCGCCGTCGTAGGGAACGAGGTCATCGATGGCGGCTCGTATGCGGACCACTGACAGAAGCTTAGTGAGGCGGGCGCGCACCGGGCCAGGGCCTCCGTATCGCTCCCGGCGAGAAACTATTCGCTCGTCCCGGTGGTCATAAACGGAGTCGAGTGCTCTGGAGCCCAGCCGTTGACTCGGTGGGTAGCGGGCGGTGAATCGTCCCTCCTTAAAATGCCGCCAGCAAGCGGAAGGAAAAGTTCGGTGTTGCAGATCCTGGACCCTGCGGGGAAGCTGGTCGGCAAGCCGCCCGATCTGGACAGCAAGGACCTCTTGGAGATGTACCGGTTCATGGCGCTGGGACGGCGCTTCGACCGGCGGGCCATGAGGTTGCAGCGCCAGGGCCGTCTCGGAACCTTCCCGCCGGGGGAGGGACAGGAGGCCGCCCAGGTCGGTTCGGCCTACGCTCTCGAGCCCGATGACTGGGTCTACCCCAGCTACCGGGAGCACGCCACCCAGCTGCTCAGGGGGATGCCGTGGTCGGTGATGCTGTCCTATTACCGGGGCCTTCCGAACCGCGACTGGGATGTGCACCGCTACCGCATGAACATCCACACCATCCCGATCGCCACCCAGCTACCCCACGCCGTGGGGCACGCCCATGCCGCCCGCCTGGCCGGGGAGAACCTGATCACCATGGTCTACTTCGGCGACGGGGCCACTTCCGAGAGCGACTTCCACTCGGCCATGAACTTCGCGGGGGTCTGGAAGGCCCCGACCGTGTTCCTGTGCTCGAACAACGGCTGGGCGATCTCGATGCCGACCCGGCGACAGACAGCCGCCACCGACCTGGCCGACAAGGCGATCGGCTACGGAATGCCCGGCGTCAAGGTCGACGGGATGGACGTGCTGGCCGTCTACTCGGCCACCAGGGAGGCAGTGGACCGGGCGCGGCGGGGCGAGGGGCCCACCTTCATCGAGGCCATCACGTACCGGTTCGGCCCTCATGCCACCGCCGACGACCCGAGCCTGTACCGGGACGAGAGCGAGGTGGAGGCCTGGCGGGCCCGTGACCCGCTCGACCGCATGCGCCGGTACCTCGACAGCCTGGACCTGTGGTCGGACGACATCGACGAGCAGGTGACAGACGAGGCGAGCGAGATGGACCTGGCCCTGGCGGAGATCGAGGGGAGGGAGCCGCCGCCCCGGGAGGAAGCGGTACGGCATGTCTACGCCAGGGTGCCCGAGGCGCTGTGCCGCCAGTACGAGACGGCTCTGAGACGCGAGGAATCCGGCCCTTCCGGGCTGGAGCCCGGCGAGCGGTGGCGGATAGGACACGATCCGGTGCTCGAGGGTCCGACCGCCCACTGGAACATGGCCGAGGCGATCAACGCCGCACTGGCGGAGGCCATGGATCGCCATCCGGAGGCGATCATCATGGGGGAGGATGTGGGCCGGACCGGAGGCGTGTTCCGCATCACAGCCGGCCTCCTGGATCGATTCGGCGCCGACCGGGTCATCGACTCACCGCTGTGCGAGACCGGTATCGCGGGCACCGCGGTGGGAATGGCGATCGGCGGGGCTCGGCCCTTGGTTGAGATCCAGTTCGACGGGTTCGTGTATCCGGCCTTCGACCAGATCGTCAGCCACATGGCCCGGTTCCGTTTCCGGACCAGGGGCAACGTGTCCCTCCCCATCGTGGTGCGCTGGCCCAACGGCGGTGGCATCGCTCCCCACGAGTTCCACGGCGACAGCCCGGAGGCCTACTTCGTCCACACTCCGGGCCTGACGGTGGTGATCCCGTCCACCGCGGTGGACGCGAAGGGCCTGCTGGCCGCGGCGGCGGAGAGCCCGGACCCGGTGCTCTTCCTGGAGCCCAAGGTGCTCTACCGGGCCGGGCGCGAGGACGTCCCCACCGGCCATTACACCCTTCCGATCGGACGGGCGCGGATCCGAAGAGCCGGGGACGACGTCACGATGGTCACCTACGGGGGCATGGTCCGTGTGGCCATGGCGGCAGCCGGTGAGCTGGAACGGGAGGGGGTGTCGTGCGAGGTTGTCGACCTGCGCACCCTGAAGCCCTGGGACCGCGACACCGTGCTCGACTCGGTGGTCAGGACGGGGCGTCTGGTACTGGTGCAAGAACCTCCCCGGACCGCCGGGATCGCCGCCGAGGTAGCGGCCACGGTGGCGGAGGAGGCCCTTTACGACCTCGAGGCGCCGATCGTGCGGGTGACCGGCTTCGACGCCCCCTGGCCGCAGTTCGGCGTGGAGGATCACGCCATCATCACCCCGCGCCGGGTGGTCTCGGCCATCAAGGAGACCCTCGGCTAGCCGGGTGCGGCTCGGCCTCCAGGCCGGGCGGCGCCCACGTCAGGTGTCTATGCCGGACGCCCCGCCTTGAGGAATCTCGAACCGAGCATGATGAACCAGATCACCCACGGGAAGTAGCAGGCGCGTCCGACCGCGATCATGGTCTCGCTCGGGGTGGTATACCCGATGATCAGCGCTGCAATGGAGATGGCGGACACCGCGGCGATCACCAGGGCGGCGGTCCTGTGGAGGCCACGACGTTCCCTGGCCGCCAGGCTCAGGCTGAAGGCCAGCAGGCCCAGCGATACGGCGATACCAGATACCAGCGTGATGCCCAGCCCGGTCCGGTAGATCGGTATGGCCGCTTCGAGAGCCTCCGCTGACGATATCCGGGTCTGGACGAGAAGGTGGTCAAGCCCGGCGGCGAGAATCCATCCGACACCGCCCACGGTTGCGCTCAGCAGACCGAATCTCGTTCCGGCGGCGGCGTAATCAGGCCCCGTGGTCACCCGGCTTACACCGGACAACCCGTACAGCAGGAGGAGCAGGCCGAGTGACACGAAGAGCGCGGACAGATGCGCCAGGAAGGGACTCGACGCCAGGGCGGTGATCCTGCCGGCGGAGTCCATCGAGTCTGCAGGGTCGATGAGCATCCCTCCCGGCTCGACCAGGAAGAAGACGAGGGCCATGGCCGGCCCCACCATGAGCGCCCAGGACTCCAGCCTGTGGATCGCATCGGTTCTCATGGAATCGGTTCTCATGGTTGACCCCTTTCCCCCGAACGCCTGAAGCAGAACTCCATCCCTGCGCCGGATGGTAGCTGCCGCCCGTCGCTCACTCCGGGGTTTCCGGGCAGGAATCCGCCGTTGGAAGGGCATGACACGCGGGCTCTCGGCTTCCGGACCGACCCGCCCACCCCCATCAGCGACCCGGACGACGTTCAACGGTCGCCCGGCGATCGAGGCGGCTCTCCTCCTCAGAACGCGAAAATCGCGGGAACCCGTCGCCGCCCGCCGGGCCCGGCCCCCACCACCACCTGTCCTTGCTCGGAGCGTGGCCGGACATGCCCGGCCGGTGCCGAGGAATCGGCCTTCGCTCCTGGAAGCGCGTATGTCCCTTGGCCGGCAAACCGATCGTCGGTAGCCGCTCGCCGGCGTAGGTGATTAGCGGTAAGCAAGGTACGTCGGGGCTGTGACAGGTTCGACCCACTCCCGTGAGAACGCGAAAAGTCGCGTGACAGCGTCGCCTGGGCCGTCGAGGATCGTCTCCGTAGCCCGTTACTCGGGCCGGCAGGACCCGTCCGGGTTCATGGTCTTCAAGCCCGGTCAGGCCAGCTCTGCGGTCGTGAACACCACGTGGAACGGCACGCAGTAGATCACCAGGGTCAGCTGGTCGGGGATCACATAGTCAGCCGGCACCTCGTAGTTCTGCGAGCCGATGTTCCCCTTGAGGGGTCCTAGGTCCACGTAGCCGGCCTCCTGCAGGTGGTCGCGGCCGGAGAGGCCGTGGACCGGAGTCAGTAGGACGTGGAGTTGGGGACCGTTGGTCACCTCGATGTCCTCCAGCCGGATGATCCTCGACCCGTCCTCGAGCTGATACAGGACGACCTGGCCGGATCCCTTGTGGAAAGAGTCCGCGTCCATCAAGTTCCCGGAGGCCAGGGCTACCGGGCCGGTGGGCTCGGGTGGCAGGGTCGTCGTCGGCTCGGGCGGCACGGTTGTGGACGGCTCGGTTGCGGCCACCTCCGTGGTCGTCGGCGCCTCGCCTTCCGGAGTCGCGGTCGTGGCCGGAGCAGTGGTGCCGGCGGTGACGGACGCCGCGGTCGTCGGCATCTCGGGCATCTCCTCTTCGACGGGCTCGTCTATCGCCGCAGCCTCGAGCATGATCTCCTCCACCTCCTCGGCGGTCATGTCGGACGGGACGACCGCCACGGCGGCGATGGGGAAGGGTTCATCCACGACTTGATCGATGAAGAGCGGCGAGCCGAGCCACCAGGCGAAGCCGATTATCGGTATGGCGACGATCACCGCCGCCACCTGGATGGAACGTCGCTTGTAGAACGGAGTACGGTCGCTTCTCATACCGGCCTTCCTGTGTGCCTTTCTATGGCCTCTCTATACATGACAACACCTGGCCTCCAAGAATTGTTCCAGCGCGCGCGAGCGGCATCCCGGGGGTGCTGTACTCTGGCCTGATGCGAGACAGGATGGTTGCAGTCTACGGCTCCTCGCGGGCTGTCCCCGGTGACGGTGTCTACGAGCAGGGCGTCGAGCTGGGCCGCCGGCTGGTCGAAGCCGGGTTCGGGGTCACCAACGGCGGCTACTCGGGGCTGATGGAGGCCGTGTCGAGGGGCGCGGCGATCGCGGGCGGCCGGGTCGTCGGGGTGACCGCCCCGGTGCTCTTCCCGCACAGACCGGGCGGGAACGGGTTCCTGACCGAGGAGATTCAGGCCGCCGGGCTGCTCGACCGGATCAGGACCATGTCCGAGCTGGCCAGCGCCTACGTCGTGATGCCGGGCAGCATCGGAACCCTCACCGAACTGATGATCGCCTGGAACGACGCCTACCTCGCCGGCGCCCGGGGGGCGGCGCCGATGCCGATCCTCGCATTCGGGGACGCCTGGAGCGAGATCGTCGGTCGGCTGACCGGGGAACTCCGGACCACGGCCGGCCTGGTCACCATGGTGGAGAGCCCTGCGGAGGCGGTGGAGGTACTGCGGCGCCGGCTCGGAGACCGGCCACGATAACTCTCGGCCTGGCAGTGACTGCCGGTGGGGCCGATAAGATGTGGCATACCTCGATGACCCGACCTGCTCCCCGGTACCTGCCCGTATGAGGGATTCTCCTGTCGAACAGGCAGCCGGCGGCGTGGTGTGGCGAGAGGGAGCGGCCGGGATAGAGGTTCTCCTGGTCCACCGGCCCGGATACGACGACTGGACGTTTCCCAAGGGCAAGCTCGAATCCGGCGAGTGTCTGTTGGAGTGCGCCAGGCGTGAGGTCCGAGAGGAGGCCGGAGTGCGCCCGCTGATCGGGCGCTACCTGGGTGACATCTCCTACACCAAGCAGGAGGGCCGGCGGAAGGTGGTCCACTACTGGGCGATGCAAGCCGGTGAGGTCGACTTCGTGCCCTCCTCCGAGGTGGACCGGGTCCGGTGGGTTGACGAAGCATCCCTGGCCGACCATGTGTCGTACCCGACCGAGCGCAGTCTGAGCGAGGGCCTGATGGACGGCTGGCGGGATCCGGCCGACCGCATTCTCCTGGTCCGGCATGCCGATGCCGGCAAGCGAAACCGGGGGCCGCACCCCGACAGTGCCCGTCCTCTGTCGGAACGGGGCCGCGCCGAGGCCGCCGGTCTGATCGGGGCGCTGGAGGGCTTCCCGATCGACGTGGTGCTCACCAGCTATGCGGCGCGCTGCCGCCAGACCGTCACACCCGTCGCCACCGCCCGCAAGCGCGTCCCGCAGCTGGCGATCGAGCTATGGGAGGAATCCGGCCCCGCCGAGGTGAGGGCACTGCTCCGTAATCGACCCGAGGGGACCAGCCTGCTCTGCTCCCATCGCCCGATAGTGGGAACGATCCTGCGAACGCTCGTGGAAGATAAGCAGGCTCTAGTACTAGAGAAGGGATCGACGTGGGTGCTCGACTTCGCGGATGGAGAACTGACCGCCGCCAACTACCTGTTCCCACCCCGCTAGGAGTCGGAACTCGCGAAAAACCGGTGCTCCGCACCGGGCTCCCTCCCCCGCCACCACCCATCCGTTTCGGAGCGTGGCGGGCCGGGTCCGGCCTCCCGCCAGGATGATCTCCTGACCATGTCCGGGCTGTGTCGATTGGCCGGGCGGGGGAATATGCTGAGTCCTCGAATGGGTACGGATCGTTTAGCCGGGTACGTATCGGTACGCTCGCCGATACTTCGCACGAGCCGCATCGCGTGGCTCGGAGTCCTGGTGGCGGGGTCGCTGCTGATAGCGGGGTGCGGGGCCGCCCAGAATGGAGCCGGGGTCCCGGCCGAGCCCTCGGCCACCACTGCCGAACCTGCCGCTATAGAAGGTTCGAGCACCGCTCCGGCGTCCACACAGGCGGCTACCACGACCAGCGCGACGACTGCTCCTTCGACCCCCACAACCACCGTGCCGGAGGGAGAGGAAACGGCGCCGGAGTTAGCGGAGCCGGCGGAGGTGGACCCGGAGGCCGGACCCGACCCGAAGCAGGGTCTGGACCCGGTAGTTGCTCATGCCACGGAGCCGTGGCCCACCGACTGGGCACGCCGCACCGTCGACCTGTCGGAACTGCTGCTCGGGATCGGCATGATCGATCCCCGGGATGCCATCCCGCCCATCGATGACCCGATCTTCGAGTCCCTCGACCATGCCTCGGAATGGCTCGACACCAGGGCGCCGGGGATGCTGGTCTCCATCGGCGGCGACTCCCGCTTCTACGCGCTCAGCATCCTCCACCGTCACGAGATCGTCAATGACCGGATCGGGGGTATCCCTGTAGCGGTCACCTACTGCCCGTTATGCAACACCGCGCTGGCCTTCGACCGCCGGGTGGGCGGCGAGGAGCTTCGCTTCGGGGTGTCGGGGCTCCTCCGCAACTCCGACCTGGTCATGTGGGACGACCGGACCGTCTCGCTGTGGCAGCAGGTGACCGGCGAAGCGATCGTGGGCACCGCGGCGGGAACGGCCCTCACCCTCATCCCCAGCGCCATCGTGTCCTTCGGTGAGTTCGCCGCCGCCTATCCGGACGGGCAATCCCTGTCCCGGGACAACGGTCGCGGCATACCGTACGGGTTCAATCCCTACGAGGGATACTCGAGCCGAGCGGCGCCCTATCCCTTCTTCACCGGCGAGATCGATCCCCGCTACGGAGCCCTGGAACGGGTGGTGGGGGTGACCGTCGGCGGCGCCGCCACGGCCTACCCGTTCCCCCTGCTGGCCGAGGTCGGGGCGGTCAACGACTCCGTGGGAGGGGTTCCGATCACGGTGTTCTGGGGAGGGGACACCGCCGATGCTCTCGACAGCCGGGTGGTGCGCGAGGGGCGGGCGATAGGCACGGGGATCGCCTACCTGCGCCAGGTGGACGGTCGCCCGCTGACGTTCGTCAAGGAAGGCGAGGTGTTCCGGGACCGGGAAACCTCGTCGACATGGACCCTCCTGGGCGAGGCGGTCAGCGGACCGCTGGCCGGGACCAGGCTGGAGATAGCCATCCATCGCAACGAATTCTGGTTCGCGTGGGGCGCCTTCTTCCCGGAGGGGGACCTGTACGAAGGGTGACCGTTACCGGCTACGGCCCGAAGGTCACCCGGATGGTGTCGGTGACGCGCCACTCGACCCGACCTCGATCCGGTACCGCCCCGCCCGGCGTGCCGGGCTCGCTTCGCAACCACTTGGACCCGATCGGCGGCGTGATGGGGGACGGTCACCCCGTCCGGATACCGGCGGACCGGGAGAGTCCGGCTATATGAGGTCCTGCTCGCGGATCCCGAACGAAGGGTGCCGCAGCCGGCAGAGGGCCAGCTTCTCCAGCTGACGGATCCGTTCCCTGGTGAGGTTGAACTCCTCCCCGATCTCCTCCAGCGTCCTCGGAACACCGTCCAGGAAACCGTACCGCAGGGAGAGTATCCGGCCCTCCCGGTAGGGAAGCCGGTCGATCGAGCGGCGCAGGCAGTCGGACACGTCCAACTCCACGGTGACCTGCACCGGATCATCGGCATCCTGGTCCTCGATGAAGTCCCCGAGCTGAGCTCCGTCCTCACCGACCGGCTTCTCGAGCGAGGCGGCATCCGAAACGCTCAGAGCCAACTCCACCTTGTCAAGGGTGACACCGGCCTCCTCGGCGATCTCGGCCGGCTTCGGATCGCGACCCAACTCCGCCTTGAGGCTGGCCTGGGCAGCCCTGACCGCAGCCAGCGTGTCGTGGAGGTGGACGGGGATGCGGACCGTACGGGACTTGTCGGCGATGGCCCGGGTGATGGCCTGGCGGATCCACCAGGTGGCATAGGTGGAGAACTTGAAGCCCTTGCGCCAGTCGAACTTCTCAACTGCCCGGATCAGACCCAGGTTTCCTTCCTGGATCAGATCGAGGAAGTCGATTCCGGAGGTGTTGGCATACCTCCGGGCATTGGCGACCACCAGGCGGAGGTTGGCGGTGAGGAACTCGTCCTTGGCGCGGCGACCTCGGTCCCGCTTGCGCTTGAGCCGGAGCCGATCCTTCTGGAGCTCCTTCCGGTCGCCCTTGAGCCTGCTCCAGGACTTCTCGAGCTTGTGCCGCTCCTCCTCCGGGAGCTTCATCTCCCGGGTCCGGAGGCGGCGCTCCCTGACTCTTAGCCTGTTCTCCCTCTCGTCGAGATCGCCGTCCTCCAGCGCGGCGCCGGCCCTCAGCCCCTCCTCGATCGCCTGGGCCAACTCGACTTCCTTCTCGGCGTTGAGCAGCTCGTACTCGCCTATGGCGGCCAGGTACTGGCTCACGAGGTCGGTAGTGAGCCGACCCTTCTCGTCGGTCAGCTTGTTGGTGTTCCGGTCCCGCTCCCGCTTGGTTGCCGGGCCTGCGGGTGCTACCGGTTTCTGCCGGGTCGGGTTTGCGACAGCCATGCGGTTCCTCCACTCATCGCCCGCCGGCCGTTCCGGCGATTAACTCCTTGCGGTACGCCTGGCCCCGGGGCCAGTCCTTTACCGAGACTACTCAACTCCTACCTGCCGCGTGTTCAGCGTGTGAAACCACCCCCCGCCGGTCCCGCAACATCGAACACGTTCATGCTACGCGCATCGGCGAGTAAACGAGGACGCCGGTTGGTCGGGGGTCCCGCGGCTAACGACTCCCGTCCGACATACTTCACAACGCCTTCCAGGCCGGATTCCTTCCACCTTTTTCGAGCAGCGATGCCTTTCAGCGGTCGGAGCCCGTCGCGGACGGCAGGCTCTGGCACCTACGTAACATGGTGGTGACGACCCCGGGGGATATTCATGCGCCGAAACTGTGACCTGCCATGGCGCTGCTGAGAGACCTCCCCCTCGAGGGGCTGTCCCCCTACCTGATCCAGCACCGGGACAACCCGGTCGACTGGCGCCCATGGGGCGAGGAGGCCTTCGGGGTCGCCAGGGCCACGGACCGCCCGATACTGCTCTCGGTCGGGTACTCGACCTGCCACTGGTGCCACGTGATGGAGCGGGAGTCGTTTCACGACGAGCCGACGGCCGGTTTCATGAACCGCCATTTCGTGTCGGTCAAGGTGGACCGCGAGGAGCGACCAGACGTGGACTCGATCTACATGGACGCGGTTCACACCATGACGGGCCGGGGCGGTTGGCCTATGACCGTGTTCCTGACGCCCGGCGGCCGCCCGTTCTTCGCAGGGACGTACTTCCCCGATGTGGACCGCCACGGCATGCCGAGCTTCCGCCGCGTGCTGGAGGCGATCGACCACGCCTGGCGGAACAGGCGCAACGATGTACAGGAACAGGCGGACCAACTGACCCGGGCGATCGGGCTTGCCCTCCCACCCGCCGATGACCTCCCCGGCCGGGGCCGGGTCAGCGCCGCCTACGAGGCCCTTTCCCGGCAGTTCGACCTGGAACACGGCGGCTTCGGGGGCGCCCCCAAGTTCCCCCAAGCGCCGATCCTTGAGTTCCTGGCCAGGATCAGCGGCATGCCCACGGCCACCAAGGCCAAGGCGATGCTCACCACGACGCTGACCCGGATGGCGCGGGGCGGCATCCGCGACCACTTGGGCGGCGGGTTCGCCCGCTACTCCGTGGATCGGATCTGGCTGGTCCCCCACTTCGAGAAGATGCTCTACGACAACGCCGACCTGGCCCGCCTGTACGTCCGGGCCTGGCAGATCACCGGCAACCCGTCCTACCGGGACGTGGCGGCCGACACCCTGGGGTACATGTTGCGGGACCTCGCCCATCCCGGGGGCGGGTTCTTCGCGGCGGAGGACGCCGACTCCGAGGGTGTCGAGGGCAAGTTCTACGTATTCGACCACGAGGAGTTCCACGAGGTGGTCGGCCCGGATGACGGGCCTGTGGCCGCCGCCTACTTCGGCGTGTCCACGAGCGGCAACTTCGAGGGCGCCAACATCCTCCACGAGGCCGCCACTGTCCAGGAACTGGCCGCCCGGTTCGGCGCCCGGGAAGAGCAAGTGGAGGACGCGATCGGGCGGGCCAAGGAGAGCCTCCTGGCGCTCCGGAGCACCCGGATCCGGCCCGGCTTGGATCACAAGATCATCACCGTGTGGAACGGCTTCGCGCTCCGGGCGCTGGCGGTGGCGGGCGCGGTGCTGGGGACGGAGGAGTACCTGGAGGCGGCGCGGGCGAACGCCCGGTTCGTCCTCGGCGAGATGCGCCGCCCCGACGGGCGCCTGGCGCGGGTCTGGAGCAACGGTCTGGCCCCGATCCCGGGATTCCTGGAAGACCACGCGGCGTACGCCCTCGGGCTGCTGGAGCTCTACCAGGCCACCGGCGAGGTCGAATGGTTCGTGGCCGCCCGGGAGCTGGTCGACCTGCTGGAGGAGCACTTCGGCGGCCCGACCGGGGTGGTGTTCGCCAGCGCCGCCGACGCCTCCCACCTGGTGGTCCGGCCGTCCGACCAGCAGGACAACCCGAGCGCCTCCGGCGCATCGCTGGCGGCGGAGTGCTACCTGCTGCTCGGTCATCTCACCGGGGACCACCGGTATCACGAGGGTTTCGAGCAGATCGTCCGGGCGGGGGACCGGCTCCTCGAAGCGGCCCCTTCCGCGGCCGGTCACCTGCTGGCGGTCCTGGCCGCGTCCCAGATGGGCATACGGGAGGTGGCCGTGACCGGGCCTCGCGCCCTGGAGTGGGCCGGGCGGCTCGCCGGGACCTACCGGCCCGATCTGGTGCTGGCCCCGTCCCCGGGTCCTGGCGAAGAGGTTCCGGTGGTGGCCGGCCGCTACCGGAAGGGTGAGACCCTCGCCTACGTCTGCGAGCGGGGCGTGTGCCGGATGCCGGTCGGGTCCTACGGCGAGCTGGCGGCTCAGGTGGCGAGGCGGGGCTACGATCGACCCTCGTGATACACGAGAACGCCCTCGACGCCATCGGCCGGACGCCCCTGGTCCGGATGGCCCGACTCCATCCACCAGGCAACCTGGTAGCCAAGCTGGACTACCTGAACCCGGCGGGGTCCGTCAAGGAGCGGATCGCGGTCAACATGATCGACCACGCCGAGCGGGACGGGCTGCTGGGTCCGGGAGGGACGATCATCGAGCCCACCTCGGGTAACACCGGGGCCGGCCTGGCCATGGTCGGGGCGGTCCGGGGTTACCGGGTGATATGCACGGTCCCCGACAAGGTCGCGACCGAGAAGATCCGCCTGCTCGAGGCCTACGGAGCGGAGGTCATCGTCACCCCCACGAACCTGCTCCCGGAGGACGAAGACTCCTACTACGGCGTCGCCCGCCGCCTCACCGAGGAGATCGACGGTGCCTTCAGCCCCGACCAGTACTCCAACCCGTCCAACCCGGAGGCCCACTACCTGACGACCGGACCGGAGGTGTGGGAACAGACCGATGGGGAGATCGATGTGTTCGTGGCGGGTGTTGGCACGGGTGGGACGATCTCGGGGACGGGACGGTACCTGCGGGAGCGCAAGCCGTCGGTGGAACTGGTGGGGGCCGATCCGGAAGGATCGATATACACCGCGCCTCGCGAGGAGGACATCCACCAGTACCGGGTGGAGGGCGTCGGGGAGGACTTCTGGCCTGAAACTCTCGACCGGGACATCGTCGACCGCTACATCATGGTCGACGACCAGCAGTCGTTCGACATGGCCAGGCGGGTAGCCGAGTGCGAGGGACTGTTGATCGGCGGCTCCGGGGGGATGGCGGTGCATGCGGCGCTCGAGGTTGCGGCGGAGGACACCGGCCGCCTGGTGGTGGTCCTGCTGCCCGATTCGGGCCGGGGCTACCTGTCGAAGATCTGGAGCGAGGAGTGGCTGGCTGAACACGGCCTCGTGTGAGCGGGCCAGCACTCGCCGACCACCGACGAAAGAAGTCCGGGACCCCATAATGGGGCCCCGGACTACGTTCAATCCAGAATGCTTACCCGTACTTCATCGTGAGATCCTTAACCCCACCTGATGCCGCATGAGGACCGGCATGCGGACGGGAAAGCTCGGTGGTCCGAGTTGGAGTCGCCACCTGACCGGCGGTCACGCCCTTGAGGGCGGCCACCGGTAGCGACCCGTGGCCGCTAGCGCTCGGCCACCTCCAGGGTCCTACAAGAACTGTCTAACAAGTCGGATCACCTCCTTTCTCTGGTAGGCGCCAATATAGCGGCCCGTTGTGCATGAGAGGTGCATGGCGGGCCGGCGGGACCTTCCCGAGGACCCAGCCCGCAGGCGACGACCGGCCACCCTCAGGCTCACAACGTCACACACGGTGCCGTGAACCTGAGGCTCAGAACGTCACATATGACGCCCTCTGCCTCAAGAACCGCCTAGCGCCGCAAGTCGCGAAAATCCGTGCCCCGCACCGGGCCCTCCCCCACCACCACCTGTCCTGTTGGAGCGTGGTCGGCCATGCCCGGCTGGATGCCGGGAATCGGCTGTTCGCTCCATCGAGCTGTCATGTCCCCTCGGGCCGGCCGCTCCGATCGGTCTCTGTCCATCGGCCGGTATTGGTGCTTAGCGGTAGACAATATATATCAGGGGTGTGACGAGTTCGGCCCTCTTCCCCGAGAACGCGAAAATATCCGGAAGGACTTGGAGGGCACCATGATGCTCCGACGACCCGTCAACTTGGCATTGCCCGGATGGGAGACGGCAGTCAGAGGGCGTCCGCCAGGGCGCCCCACAGGTCGGCCAAGGCGGACCCCAACCCTCCCAGCGCCCAGCGCAGGACGAGCGCCACCACGGCGACCCCGGCGGCGGCGAAGATCATCCGGAGCCGGTAGGTGATCGTCTCCTCGCTGTCCTCCAGGTAGGAGGGATTGGCCACCGGCGCCCGCGCCAAGGCACGCCGGCGCCCTAGGGATTGCCTGGCGGCCGAGATCAGCTTCGACTGGGGGGACTCGGGGAAATCGAGAGGTTCCCGATCCGGATGTGTCAGGAGGTTCGGCTCCTCCTGCAACTCCACGATCTCGATGTCGTACAGGGTGTCCTCATCCAGCCCGGCCTCCGGCTCGGGCGGCGGCAACAGCTTCCTGTGCTCGTGGACCCGCCGCAGGGCTTCCTCCAGGAGGGGCATCGGCAGCTTCAGCGTCGTGGACAGATCAACCAACTCATCGCTGTCGGGAATAGCCGAGCCCTGCTCCCAGCCGACCACCACCTCGATCGGCCGGCCGGTCCGGGCGGCGATGTCCACCACGGAGACATCCATCTCCTCGCGGCGCTTCGCGAACAGGCGTGCGAACGCCAGCCCTCCGTCCGGAGACATCAGTGGGTCAGGATCTCGGGGAGGCTATCGGGCTCGGGTCCGGCGGTCACCCGTAGCAGACCGAGGTCCTTGACGTTCCAGCACAGGGTCATGCCACCGGGGACCCGGAGCCGCAGGATCGGCTCCTCGTCGGCGCTGCCGGTGTGAACCTCGCCGAGTGCCATCGCGTCGGTCAGGGGGATAGAAGCGGAATAGGCGCCGTCGCCACTGAGAGCCGTGACGTGGGTGGCGGCTGTCCCCGGCCGGGCCGCCTCGATCAACGGGCGTACGGCCACCACCACGCCCGCGGCGCCCTCTTCCGGAGTTCCAATATCGTGGAGGGTCTCCAGGTCGTAGCCGCGGGGACGATCGACCAAGCCGGTCACCCGCAGAACAGGTCGCCCCGGAGATCTTCGATCAGCCATGTTCCAACGGTAGCGCTACGAGGGTGCCTAACCGCGCCTTGAAACGATGGCGAGAGGCACCCGTCCAACGGCTTGGACCGTGATCGTCCGAAGTCCCGGATGCCCGATCGGGTCAATCCGGGCCCTCACTCCGGCCACCTCGATCGACTCGCCTCCGCCTGGCGGTTCCCCCATAGCGTCGCAGCAACCCCTACAGTGATCAGAGGCGCCCAGCAGCACCGCCTGAACAGCCGGAAGGTAACGGATGACGGAAGGGACAGCGGCAGGCGACCGCCGACGCCCCGACCACAGGCCGGGAAAGGTCGGGGTGTTCGGAACGGTCACCGCAGTTGTGGCCGGCTCCTTACTTGTCGCCGCATGTGGCACCGACCCGCCCCCAGGCCCCGACCGTGCCGCCGCCGAGTCTGCGATCCACGCGGCCGCGGTACGCCAACTCGTGGAGTTCGACAACACATTCGGTCCTGATCATCGATTCACCGAAGTGCTGATAGTGGACCACGTAGAAACCCACGCAGGCGACCCGAGCCGGCAAGGCGAGCCAGGAGAGTCGTTCACCGACGGCCAGCGTTCCGCTATCCGCGCCGCCGTCGAACACCTCGCACCGGTCAGGTTCATCAGCAACCGGAACGACTACATACGACAAGATGTTCTACAGCCCACCATTCCCGGGAGCGCCATAATCACCGTCGAGCCGGTCGGGTTCGACGACAAAGGAGCAACCGTCGGGGTGGAGCTCTGGTGCGGCGGGACCTGCGGTCTGTGGCTCACCTACCGTGTCGCTGAAGAACCCGACGGTTGGGCCATCACCGGCACCGAAGGGCCCTGGGCCATCTCCTAGACCAGCCCGCCGATTGCCCCCTAACCAACCCGTGTTTCCCCGGTAATCCGTCTCGACAGGGTAATTCCGACCAGCCGCCGGACTCTTGGTCCTGACTGGTGAGCACGCCGACGCCTTAGACAACCGATGGCGGAGGCGGACGGGAATCGAACCCGCCGGGGCACTCTCGCACCCCCACTGGTTTTGAAGACCAGGGAGCCCACCAGGCGCTCGTTCGCCTCCACCGCGGAGCATACCCGGCGCCGATGTCGTCGGACCGGTGTGTTCAGGTCTTCCGTGGACGCGGCTACGCTCATGCGACCGGAACACCGGAACACCGGAAACACGAGGGTATGGCTGCTGGCAGAAACGACAAACACGATTCGAACGGTTACCGGATCATGCCGGGATGGCGGGTCGGTCACCTGATGGAGCAGTCGACCACCCGGTCCGGGTTGCTGGTGCCACCGGGGACCGAGTCCACCAGCGACGCTCTGGCACTGGTGGACATCCACACCGGCCGCCGGTTCTGGGCGGTGCCGACGGGGGCCTGGCGCTTCCTGTGGCCCGAGAACAACCGGCTGGCGGTGGCCGTGAGAAACTCCCAGATCATCGCCGAGGAGCAGGACGACCCGCCGACCGGCAAGGACTCCTATCTGTGACCTTTCCCGCCTGCCATCTTCGGGTTAGCAGGGCATGATCGCCGAAGGTCGCCGGGGACGGCGCCTCACCGCCACCGTCACCGACCTCGACGTAGCCCGGCAGAAGGCATACCTCATCAGCGTCGACTTCGACGGGGCCGGCATCGGCGACGCCGATCGGTCGCTCGAGGAACTGGTCCTCCTGACGGATACGGCCGGATCGACCCCGGTGGCGACCGCGCCGGTCCGGCGCCGCTCCCCGCACGCGGCCACCCTGATCGGTCCGGGCCAGGCCGCGGACCTGGCACGAGACGCCCAGGCTCTGGACGTGGACGTCGTGGTGTTCGACAACGACCTGACGCCGGGCCAGCAGCGCAACCTCCAGCAGGTCTTCGAGTGTGACGTGGTCGACCGGGTGGCCGTGATCCTGGACATCTTCGCCCAGCACGCGACCAGCCGGGAGGGCATGCTCCAGGTGGAATCGGCTCTCCTCCGCTACCACCTGCCCCGGCTGCGCGGCAAGGGGACCGAACTGAGCCGGCTCGGTGGAGGCATCGGCACTAGGGGACCCGGTGAGACCAAGCTGGAAACCGACCGGCGGCGGATTAGGCAGCGCATCACCTATGTGGAAAAGCGCCTGAAGGAGGTCCAAACCGTCCGGGAGGCCCAGCGCAAGACACGCACCGGTTCGGCCATCCCCCTGGTCTCGCTGGTCGGATACACCAACGCAGGCAAGTCCACGCTGCTGAATTCCCTCACGGGCGCCGGCGTGCTCACCCAGGACCGCCTGTTCTCCACCCTCGACTCCACCACCCGCCGACTCGAGCTTCCCAACGGGCGCCAGGTCTTGCTATCCGACACGGTGGGGTTCGTCCGCAGGCTGCCCCATCAGCTGGTCGAGGCCTTCCGTTCCACCCTCCAGGAGACGGTCCAGGCCGACCTGCTGCTCCATGTGGTGGACGTCTCCGAACCCGGTGCATCCGACCAGGTCTCTGCGGTAAGGGAGGTGCTCGACTCGATCGGCGCCGGCCACATTCCCGAGCTCCTGGTGCTCAACAAGGCCGACTCCGCGGACCGGGCGAGTATCTCTCGCCTCGAGCAGCTGTATCCGGACGCGGTGCTCGTCTCGGCTGCGGAGGCCACCGGCCTCGAGGAACTGGAGGATCGGATCGCCGGCGTGCTGGCTCGAGGCTTCATGAAGATCGACCTGGTGATTCCCTACACCGAGGGATCCGTCCTTGGGGAGCTTCGCCGCGAGGCCGAAGTCCTGACCGAGGACCATAGGGCGGAGGGCACCCTGATCAGCGTCCGGCTGCCTCCCGAGCGGGCCGGACGCTACCGGCGCTTCGCGGCGGTCGGCTGAGCGACCCGGGACCCGGCGGGCCACAGGGCGCACCTACCATGCCGACGTCGTTCCGCAGCGCGGCGGGCACCGCCTCGGCCCTGGGAACGCAGGCGGGGGCCGAACTTCGTGACACGCTTCGAGATACCCCCGCCGATCACCACCGGATCGGGCGAGAGCAGCCGGTCCGGGCGGGCCAGGAACTCGTTGAGCCGCTCCGTCCGCTCACCGCGCGAAGGCTGTAGATTCGGGCCTGCTACCCGAGGGGACACGTGAGAACCGCTGACATCGGATTGATCGGGCTGGCCGTCATGGGCCAGAACCTGGTGTTGAACATGGCTGACCGCGGGTACACCGTGGCCGTCTACAACCGGACCACCAGTCGAACGACCGAATTCCTCAACGGCCCGGCCGCCGGCGCCGCCGTGATCGGAACCGAGACCATGGAGGAGTTCGTGGCATGCCTCACGAGGCCCCGCCGGGTAATGGTGATGGTCAAGGCCGGACGGGCGGTGGACGCCGTCCTCGAGGGACTGGTCCCGCTGCTCGATGAGGGGGACATCGTCATCGACGGCGGCAACTCCCACTTCGAGGACTCGGCGCGGCGGGTGGAGGAGCTCCGGGATCGGGGTCTGTCCTTCGTGGGTGCCGGCGTGTCGGGGGGTGAGGACGGCGCCCGCAATGGCCCTTCCATCATGCCGGGCGGCGACCAGGCGGCATGGCCTAAGGTGAAGGACGTGCTCCAGTCCATCGCCGCCAAGGTGGCGGACGGAACGCCGTGCTGCGACTGGGTGGGCCCGGACGGCTCGGGCCACTACACCAAGATGGTCCACAACGGCATCGAGTACGGCGACATGCAGGTGATCGCCGAGGCGTACCACCTCATGAGGGTGGTGCTGGGCATGACCTGCGAGCAGATGGCCGCGGTGTTCCGGACCTGGGGGCGGGGTCTGCTCGATTCCTACCTGGTCAACATCACCGCCGACATCCTGGGCCACGTAGACGCGAGCGGTGAGCCGACCCTCGAGCGGATCCTGGACGCCGCCGGCCAGAAGGGGACGGGTAAGTGGGCGGTCATCTCCTCGCTCGACCTCGGTTACCCCTTGACCCTGGTGGCGGAGGCTGTCTACGCCCGGGTGGTGTCCTCCCTGCGGGACCAGCGGTTCGAGGCGGCGGAGTTGGTGGGCTCCGGCGTGAGGCAGGCCGACCGCCTGGGCGCGGACTTCGTCAGCGACATTCACGACGCCCTGTACGCCTCGAAGATCGTTTCCTACGCCCAGGGCTTCATGCTGCTCGGCGCGGCCGCCTCCGAGTACGGCTGGAATCTCGACTACGGACGGATCGCCCAGCTCTGGCGCGAGGGATGCATCATCAAGGCGGCCTTCCTGGACGACATAACCGCCGCCTTCCGGAGGAGACCCGACCTGCCCAACCTCATCCTTGACCGCTTCTTCGCCGAGGCACTCGGCCAGGCGGAGTCGGGGTGGCGGCGGGTGGTGGCGACCGCCGTCCAGGTCGGCCTACCCGTCCCGGCGTACGCCTCGGCCCTGGCGTTCTACGACTCCTACCGGTCGAAGCGGCTTCCGGCCAACCTCATCCAGGCCCAGCGGGACTACTTCGGCGCCCATACCTACGAACGGGTCGACCGCCCACGCGGAGAGTTCTTCCACACCGACTGGAGCCGCCCGGGCGGGTAGCACGCGATGAGACATCCAGGTCCAGTGGCCGGCATCCGCCATCCGGCACCGGACATGAGAAGCGGAAGCGACGCTACCCGGCCGGTACCAGACCGATCTCCAGGAGTGTGGTTCCCTCCCTGGCAATGACCACCGCAGAGAGCGCTCGGGCGGCTGGGATCAGAGCGGTGCCTCCGGCCGGGACTCCGGTGGCGGAAGCGTTCTCGTTCCCGACGGAGACCGAGCCACGGGTGACCATGAGGATCCGAAGCTCCGACTTCCGGACGAGCGCCGCCCCGTCCCCTGCCGCAGGGCGATGCTCCCTGATCCAGTAGTGGGGTGTGGATACCAGCAGGCGACTCCCGCTGCCGTCCACGGGCGGGAGCGCTGGGGCCGGCCCATGCTCGACGACTACCGCCGCGAGGCCGTCCTCGACATGGAGCGGGCGCTCGGGACGCCCGTACTCCTCGGTCCAGTCGTAGAGGCGAAGGGTCGTGTCCGACGGGGTCTGGACCTCGGCAACGGTTACGCCGGCGCCGAGGGCGTGCACCGTCCCGGCCGGAAGATGGTGGAAGTCCCCCCGTTTCACGAGGGTTCTCTGCAGGAGCCCGGCCAAAGCGGGCGTTCCCGCTGCCGCCCGGACGTCATCCAACGTGACTCCGGTACGCAAGCCCTTGAAGATGGCGGCGCCGGGTTCGGCGTCAATCACGTACCAGGACTCGGTCTTGGGGAACCACTCACGGCGCGGGCCGGCGCGCTCCTCGTCGGGATGGACCTGGATCGAGAGGTGTTCGGCGGTGTCGAGCAGCTTGAACAGGAGAGGAAAGTCACCGGCCGCGGTGGGTGAAGCGGAGCCCAAGAGCTCGGGTCCAAACTCCACGATCAGCTGCCGGAGGCTCTTGCCACGATGAGGGCCGTCCGCCACCAGCGTCCGGCCCTTGGCGGCTGCCGACAGGGCATCGTCCGGCAGGTCCGCCACCTCCCAGGACTCCCCGTAGACGGTTCCGGCGGGCAGGTAGTCCGGCAGCTTCTTACCGAGCCCTTCCAGCCGGCGCCCGCCCCACGGCTTGGGGACGAGGATGGGCTCGAGGGCGAGCGGGCCGCTGCCCTTCATGCCCGGCCACCGGACGGCCGGGCGACCGCTCCGCCGGGCACGGTCACGGTGCGGCGTAACATGGCGGCGATGCCGGGCTGGTACATGCATCGGATCGTATCCCGTTTGGACATCTTCCTCTCCGATTCCCGAGCCATGGAGTCACGATGACCGAACCTTCCTACCGGTTGCCCCGCCAAGTGGTCCCTCGCCATTACCGATTGCGGATGGAACCCGACCTCGATACCGCCACCTTCACCGGGTCCGAGGTGGTGACCCTGGACGTGGTCGAGGCTACCGACCGGGTGGTGCTAAACGCCGCCGAGCTGCAGATCGTCGAAGCCCGGTTCGTCCGCGGCGACGCCAGTGCCCAAGCCGAGGTCGAGTATGACGAGGAACTGCAGCGAGCCGTCCTCCTGGTCTCCGAGCCGCTATCGACCGGACGATGGGAGCTCCGGTGCCGGTTCACCGGGATCCTGAACGATCAGCTCCGGGGCTTCTACCGGTCAACGTTCGACGACGAGGACGGGAACGAGCAGGTAATTGCCACCACCCAGTTCGAGGCCACCGATGCCCGCCGTGCCTTCCCGTGCTGGGACGAGCCGGACTTCAAGGCCTCATTCGGGGTCACCCTGGTGGTGCCGGAGGACCTGATGGCGGTGTCGAACGGCGCCGAGATCGAACGGGTGCCTCTAGATGACGGCCGGGTGGCGGTCACGTTCGCCGACACCATCGTGATGTCGACCTACCTGGTGGCCTTCGTGGTGGGTCCGTTCGAGGCAACCGCGCCGATCGACGTGAACGGGGTGCCGGTCCGTATCGTGGCGCCCAGGGGCAAGTTGCGCCTGACCGGGTACGCGCTGGAGTGCAGCCGGTTCTGCCTCGACTACCTGGCCACCTACTACGGCATCCCTTACCCGGGCGACAAGGTGGACATGGTGGCGATCCCCGACTTCGCGTTCGGCGCCATGGAGAACCTCGGATGCATCACCTACCGGGAATCGGTGCTGCTGGTCGACGAAGAGATCGCCACCTCGGCGGAGAAGATGCGGATCCTGGACGTGATCGGGCACGAACTGGCCCACATGTGGTTCGGGGACCTGGTCACGATGAAGTGGTGGAACGGCATCTGGCTGAACGAGGCCTTCGCCACCTTCATGGAGATGAAGGCCGTCGATGCCTTCCGTCCCGAGTGGAAGCGCTGGCTGGAGTTCGCGGCGGCCGAGCGTCCCTGGGCGTTCAAGACCGACGAACTGGCCGGCACGAGGCCGGTGGAGTTCGAGGTGCGCTCTCCCGCGCAGGCGGAGGGGATGTTCGACGGCATCACCTACGGCAAGGGCTCGGCCGTGCTCAGAATGATGGAGCAGTACCTGGGCGAGGAGCCGTTCCGGGCCGGGGTCGAGAGCTACCTGCGGCGGCACGCCTACGGCAACACCGAGACGAGGGATCTGTGGGAGAGCCTGGATGATTCCTCGGGTCGCCCGGTGGGCGAGATCATGGACACCTGGATCCTCCAGGGCGGCTACCCGCAGCTGACCGTCGGGATCACCGACGGCGGCCTTTCCCTGGAGCAGAGCCGGTTCCTGCTGATCCCCGATCCTGCCGATACCCGCACCTGGAAGGTCCCGGTCCGGTTACGAGGGATGGCGGGCGGAGACCCGTTCGAGACCAGCGTGCTGGTGGAAAGGTCGCGGATCACCGTCCCTCTGGACGGCCCGGTGGATTGGGTGATCGCCAACGCGGGCGGCCACGGGTTCTACCGGTCGCGATACGAGGAGACGTTGCTGGACGCTCTGGTGGACCGGCTCCAACTGCTGGACCCGGTGGAGCGGTTCGTGCTGGTGGACGACGCCTGGACCTTCGTCGAGGCGGGACGATCCGGAGTGTCCGGTTTCGTGAGCCTGGCCTCCGCCTTCAGGGAGGAGCAGGAGCAGGCGGTCTGGGGGGCCTTGCTGGGCGCCATCGCCGCCATCGGGCACCATCTGGTCACCGACGACGCCCGGCCCCGTTACGAGCGGTGGGTGGCCGGCCTCCTCGCCCCCCTGGCCGATCGGCTGGGATGGGCGCCCGCCGCAGGGGAGACCGATCTGGTACGCCGCCTCCGCGGGCGGGTGATCGACGCGCTGGGCCGGATGGCCAACCTTCCCGAGGTCGTCGAGCGGGCCGGGAGCGTCTACGAGCGGCGGCTTGCCAACCCCACCTCGGTGGATCCCGAGGTGGCCGGGGCGGTCATATCGGTCTGCGCCGCGCACGGGGACGCCGAGACCTACGAGAGGTTCCTCGACCGTCACCGGACCGTCCGCAACCCCCAGGAATCCCTCAAGTACCTGCGGGCGCTGGCGTCGTTCGACGCCGAGGATGCGGTGGATCGCACCTTCGAGCTCATCGAGGACCGCACCGTCCGCAACCAGGACACCAGCTGGGTGCTGGCCCGGATGCTCGCCAACCGGGGCACCGGTTCCTATGCCTGGTCGAAGTTCAAGGATCGCTGGGACACCGTCCTCGAGATCGCCCCGCCGATGACCCAGTCCCGCATAGCGGACGGTTTCCCCGCCCTTTCCCATCCCGAGGTGGCCGCCGACGTGGCGGCCTTCCTGGCCGAGAACCCTCTCCCCCATGCCGCCAAGGCCGTGGAGCAGAAGCTGGAGCGCCTCTCGGCCCTGGTGCAGATGAGGGAACGCGAGACGGGAGCGATGGCCGGGGCTCTCCCCGCGTAAGGCGGTTCGATGGATCGAATCATCCGGTTTCCCGGCCGCTAGTGGTCTGTCTGTGGAATGGCGGTGTGGTATGGCGTCGGCATCGGTGTTCATCGCAAGGCCCGCTGACGAAGGCGTACCCGCAGCGGTACGTTGAGGAAGCGGAACGCAGCGACGGGACGCCGATGACCGCCAGAGCGCACCAAGCTGTTCCGCAGACAGATCACTAACGTCCAAGACACACAGGAGAGGAAACAGGTGATGGATATTTCGTTCTGGGTTGACCCGCTCTGACCGTGGTGCTGGGTGACGGCCCGGTGGGTCGTCGACGAGGTTACGCCGCAAAGGGACGTGCGGGTGGTGTGGGAACCCATCAGCCTCATGTTCAAGAACGATCCGGAGCCGGGCTCGGACCGGCACCGGACCACCTCCCGGAGCCACGGCATGTTGCGGGTGATGGAGTCGGTGAGGACGGAACTCGGCAACGAGGGCGTGTTTCAGGCCTACTGGGCGTTCGGCACCCACATCCACAACGACCAGAACCTGTTCGACTTCGACGTGGCCGAGGTATTGGGCGCCGTCGGTATCGACCCCGGCCATGCCGGGGCCTTCGCGGACGCCTCGTGGGACGGGGAGATCCGCCGCCGCATGGATTTCGGGCTCGCGCTGGTGGGCGATGACGTGGGCACCCCGATCATCGCCATGGAGGATGCCCGGGGCGACCGGGTCGGGATGTTCGGCCCCGTGATCACCCGTGTGCCCAGCCGTGATGACTCCTTGCGGCTCTGGGACGGTCTGGTGGCGGTCACCACCGTGCCGGGATTCTGGGAGCTGAAGCGAACCCGCACCGAAGGCCCCGAGTTCGGTGAGCGGCCGGTCGGGATCCCACCCCTCTAGGCAGCCACGGAGGAGATATGAGCTATCCCGTCAGGATCGCGGTGCAGATCCGCCCCCAGCACGGCGACTACCGGGACATCAGGGCGGCCGCCGTCCGGGCCGAGGAGATGGGCGTGGACGCGGTATTCAACTGGGACCACTTCTACCCGCTGTACGGGGATCCGGACGGCAAGCACTTCGAGTGCTGGACCATGCTCGCCTCGTTCGCCGAGGCGACCGAGCGGGTCGAGATCGGCGCCCTGGTCACCTGCTACTCGTACCGCAACGCCCACCTGCTGGCCGACATGGCGCGCACGGTGGACCACATCAGCGACGGTCGCCTCATCCTGGGTCTCGGCGCCGGATGGTTCGAGAAGGATTACACCGAGTACGAGTACCCGTACGGCACCGGCGGCACCCGGCTCCGGGACTTCGAATCCGGTCTGTACCGCATCACCAAGCGCCTCCGGCTCCTCAACCCTCCCCCGGTAAGGGACATCCCCATGCTGATCGGCGGCATGGGCGAGAAGCACACCCTGCGGCTCGCAGGCCTTTACGCCGACATCTGGCACGGGTTCGGCGGTCCGGAGACGCTCACCCGCAAGAACCGGATACTGGACGGCTGGTGCCGCGAGGCCGGACGTGACCCGGCCGAGGTGGAACGCGCCATCGAGGTCGAGGACCCGACGGAAATCGACCGCGCCGACGGGCTTCTGGCGGCCGGGGCCACCCTGATAACGCTGTCGATCAACGGACCCCGCTACGACCTGTCGGCGGTGCCGGACTGGCTCGACTGGCGGGACGCCCGCAACGCCGCCCGACAGGGGGGTTGAACCCGCCGCCGTCCCGCCCCATACTGCCCGGCAGTCACAAACACCACCGGGCTCTTGTCTTACGACGTCGGAGGGACCGGACAGGGATCAATCGGGAGCGGACCCGTGCGGGGATGGCGGAACGCGCTCGGACCGAAGGAGGTGGTGGCTGGGGGCCGGGCCCGCCGGGTGGGGTGTAGTCCGGCGATTTTCGCGTTCTCTTCGACCGGGAAAGGTCACGGCATGTCCGAGGATCCGGTTCGTGGGTTGGCCGGTGTAGTGGCCAAGGGGATTCTGGGTCGCTTCACGTGGCAGGCCGGGCCCGGCCGCAGCCATGCCATCCCCGGCTCTCTCCGTTTGCCCTTCTACACCCGCTCGATCACCAGAGCGATTCCCTGGCCGACCCCGATGCACATCGTGGCCAGGCCGTAGCGTCCCTTACGGCGGGCCAGCTCGTGCACCAGGGTGGTGACGATGCGCGCCCCCGAGCACCCGAGCGGATGGCCCAGGGCTATCGCCCCGCCGTTGACGTTGACCCGGTCCGGATCCAGGCCCAGCTCGTCGCGGCAGGCCACAGCCTGGGCGGCGAAGGCTTCGTTCAGTTCCACCAGGTCGAGGTCGGACACGTTAAGGCCGGCTCGCGCCAGCGCCATGCGGGAGGCCGGAACCGGGCCGATTCCCATCACGTCCGGGGGCACCCCGGCCGCCGCCGACGACACCAGGCGGACCATCGGGGCCAGCCCGGTCCGCTCCAGCCCGGCGGCCGTTGCGAGGATCAGGCCGGCGGCCCCGTCGTTCATCGGGGATGAATTGCCGGCTGTGACCGTGCCTCCCTCGACAAAGACGGGCCGGAGCTTGGCCAGGGCTTCCAGGGAGGTGTCCGGTCTCGGGCCCTCATCATGTTCGATCAGCGCCATAGTGCGCCCCTTGGGCCCGGCAGGCGCCTCGATGGGAATGATCTCGGCCTCGAAACGGCCCGACTCCTGCGCGGCGACCGCCCTCCGGTGGCTGGTCAGGGAGAAGCTGTCCTGCTGGTGGCGGGTGACGCCGTAGGTCGAGGCGACCTTCTCGGCGGTCTCGCCCAGGCTGATCGGCGGGTAGGCGGCCTGCATCCGGCGGTTGACCAGGCGCCATCCCAGCACGGTGTCGACCATCTGCGGCGCTCCCACCCCGTAGGCCCGCTCCGGCTTGGTCACCACGTATGGCGCCCGGCTCATCGACTCGGAGCCCCCTGCCACCGTCACGTCTCCCCATCCCGCCATGAGCGAGTGGGCGGCGGTGATCACCGCCTGCATACCCGAACCGCACAGCCGGTTCACGGTCTGGCCGGGCGTCTCGATACCCAGGCCACCCAGGAGCGCCGCCATCCGGCCCACGTTCCGGTTGTCCTCGCCGGCCTGGTTGGCCGCACCCCAGACCACATCGCCGACCATCTCGGGCGAAAGGCCCGGGTTGCGTTCCAAGAGCGAGCGGATCACGTGAGCAGCCAGGTCGTCGGGCCGGACTGCGGCCAGCTGGCCGCCCAGGCGACCCATCGGGGTGCGGCAGGCGTCGGCTATGAAGACATCAGGCATAATCAGTCCCGTAGGAGGATCGCCTCGCAAGCGGGAGGCGTAGGCCGCTTACGCTAGCCCTGATTATTCCTGTTCCCAGCACACCAGCACGAATCAGGCCACTTCAACCACATCATCCGCAAGCGGCCACCCTTCACCCGGCGGTTGATTCGACGCCGGCCGGAAGATGGGGCCGTCGAATGGCCATGACTCCAGGCCAGGATCATGGAACAACCGATTCCGTCACCCGACACACCCCCACCATGAATAATCGGGGCTAGGCCTGCCCACGAACTGCGGAGCGGCTGGTTCATGGGTCGGAGAGTCCAGACCGCCGTGGCAGTTAGCTCGAATCGACGGCGAAGATCCGTTTCGGGTTTTCGATGAGCATGTCGTCGATCTGGCCTTGGGTAACACCGGCATCGAGAAGCTGCGGAACGATATCGGTGAGAATGTACGCGTAGCCCTTGCCGCCGTAGGCGACCAGGTGCGTTTTCAGACACCGATCCTGGGCGAGCATGATCTGGCGGCTGTAGCCGTCGGCGCAGAGGCGGGCCAGCGTCTCGACGCGTTCCCGGTCCGAGATCCAGTGGTCGCCTCCGAAGAGGAGGTGTGTGTCGTTCCAAGATGTGTCCCCGAAGCAGTCATAGTCGATGGAGACGCCCCGGTCCATCACGGACTCGTGGTACTCGTAGTCGGGGCAGCTGCCGTCCATGTGGCTGATGTAGACCTTGTCGAGGTTGGCGCCCTCCTCCTCGAGGATGTCGATGTATCGGTGGGCCTCCTTCTTGAAGACCATGGGATGCACGGTAAGGGGAACCCCGGTTCGTCCCTGGGCGCGGGCGCCGGCGCGGAGCACCTTCTCTTCTTGGGGATGGAGCGGCTCGGTCATGCCGAGCTCGCCGATGACCCCGGCGCGCACATCGGTGCCCTCGATACCCACCTCGATGTGGCTGACCATCACCTCCGCCAGATCGTCCACGCCGGCCTGGGCGTGGCTGGGCGGGTGGGCAGGTGAGATATACCAACCGGTGGAGGCCACGATGTTGACTCCGGTGGCTTCGCTGGCGACGACGAGGTCATCGGGGTGCCAGCCGGGGATCCGGCCGCTGACATCGACGAAGCTCCTCCCCCCGGCGTCCCTGTACAGCTGCAGCTCCCGGATGGCGACGTCCAGCTCCGTCATCCGCAGGTTGTCCTTCGATACATACGGCCGGGCGATCACGGCGTCGGCGTTGTCCGGGGTCACCGGGGCCGTTGCCAGAGCCTGGATCTCGGGCGGATCGCTGGTGGAGGGCTCGTCCCAGAACAGATGTGACGTGTCGAGCAGCAGGTGCTCGTGGCTCATAGTGACGCCGAGGTCATCCGGTGAGATCTCGCCGAGGACGGTACGGACGGTGGCCATGAGCTACGAGCTTCCCCTCAGTTCTGCCGATCCTGATCGGAGCCGTCGAGTTGGAGGAGGCGGGCTGCGTTACCGCCGAGGTAGGCGGCGATGTCGTCGTCGGTCAGGTCGGGGAGGCCGGGGGCGATGTTGAGTTCCTTGGCGAGGCGGGGGAAGGACTTGATGTAGGGGACGTCTTCGCGGCAGTCGTAGTTGTCGGTGCCCCAGAGACACTTGTCGAGGACCTTGAAGTGCTTGGCGTACTTCAAGAACCGCACGTTGGCCTCCAACGGTTGGAGGAACCCCCACCAGCCGGTCCCGGCGTACATGTTGCGGTTCTTCAGCATCATCATCACGACTTCTTCGTAGTAGTTGAATCCGGCGTGGACCACGATCAGCTTCAAGTCGGGGAACCGAACCGAAACCCTGTCCAGATGCAGGGGATGCTGCTGGCTCAACAAGTCGTATCCGGCCCACCCGGTGTGGACCTGGATGATCATCCCGAGCTCCTCGGCCTTCTCGTAGATGGGCATGATCCGCTCGTCGTCGAGGTTCATGTCGTAGTCAGGCGCCGGTGTGATCTTCATGCCGATGAGACCCATATCTACGATCTCTTCCATCTCCCGCAGTGCGGGGAGGCCGCCGAGGAGGTCGACGCTGCCCATGCCGATCAGCCGATCGGGGAACTTGGCCACCTCGCCCGCCACGAACTCGGACGGCACGTGGGCATTGAGATGAGGCATCTTGATCGCGTGACTGATGGCTTTGTCGACGCCTGCTTCGTCCATACGGGCGACCATCTGTTCGCCGCTCATCCCCTGGTTAAGGCCCGTCTTCTCACCGATTTCGGTCCAACCGGCGTCGATCATCGCGTCGTCCATCATGGTCAGGTCGCCCCAACTGTCCGGCTCCGATAGCCAGACGTGGGTGTCGATGATCATGGATACTCCCCTTTCAAGCGTTCGCGGTTGCTCCGCCCGGATCGCGGGCGCCGATGCCTAGCCGCGTTCACGATACCTAGCTCGTATGGGCGGGCGCTGCAGAGTGCAATCCCTTGCCGCGAGCCACTCCGGTGACGAGCTGGACTCGATTCCTACAATGCCAATCACGACCCGGCCATCAACGATGCGCCGAAGGCGTTTGTTGCATAGAAGGAAGCGATGCCGGGCGGTCGGCACTGACGAGGGTGGGCGCATGAAGATCACCAGCATCCGTGTGACGCACGTGAACGTCCCCTTCGATGCGCCGTTCTGGTGGACCGCTGGTCTCTATCCGGGTGCGTCGAAGTCGATCGTCGAGGTGGAAACCGACGAGGGCATCGTCGGCCTCGGGGAGGCACCGTGGTGGCATTTCGGCGAGGTGATCGAGCGAGAGATCGCGCCCGCCCTCATCGGTGCCGACCCGTTCGATCTCGCAGACTGCGAGGCGCGCTGCGTACCTGCTTATCAGATCACCGCGAACACCGGCGAGACTGCCTCGATGGTCGCTTTCGGCGCCGTCGAAGTGGCACTTTGGGACATCATGGGCAAGGCCCTCGACATGCCCCTCTACAAGCTGCTGGGTGGAGCCGTGCGCAAGGACATCCCTTTCACCGAATACTTCTCGTTCCGGCCTGAGCACGAGGGCGCGGGCGGCGAGATGTCGGCCGAGGCCATCGTCGAATACTGCCTGAGGATGCGCGAGGAACATGGCTCGACCTACTTCGAGGGCAAGCTGATTCTGGGCGACCCCGAGTTGGAGATACGGACTGTCGCCATGTTGCGCGAGGCGCTCGGCGCGGACGCCATGATCCGCCTCGACTCGAACATGCAATGGTCGCTGACCACCGCCCGCTGGGTGTTGCGCGAGGTCGAGGCGTTCAACATCCGCAACTACGAGGACCCCGTCGCAACGTTTGAGGAGATGGCAGAGTTGCGCCGCCATACGATGATCCCCTTCTCCACCCATGTGCCGGACCTGCGCCGCGCCGTCGCGCTGGGGGCGCCGGATGCCTTTGTCTGCAACTTCGCGGCGCTCGGCGGCATCAGGGCGACGCTCAGATTCGTGGCCGCTTGCGAGGCGATGGGCAAGGACTTCTGGTGCTACTCGAATGACCTCGGCATCATGACCGCGGCCTATCTACATCTGACGGCTGGGACGCAGTGGATCACCGAGCCGTCGCAGTCGTTGTTCCGGTGGCAGATCGGGGACGTGGTCTACGGCGGACCCTTCCGCCAGACCGACAACACCATCCGCGTTCCCGAAGGACCCGGCCTCGGCGTCGAGCTCGATCCCGAGTCGATGGCGCGCTGGCACCAGCACTTCGTGGATAACGGGCCGATGAGCCATTTCCATCATCCGGAGAGCCCGGACCATTACACGCGTTTGCCGCTCAACTGATGCGCTCCATCGTGAAGCCGGGACTGGAGGGATCGTGAAGTCGCAGTACCGGGTGGTGGTGATCGGGGGCGGCGTGGTCGGCGCCAGCGTGCTGTATCACTTGACGAAGCTGGGTTGGAGCGACGTGGCGATCGTGGAGCGAGAGGTGTTGACAGCCGGGTCGAGTTGGCACGCCGCCGGCGCTGTGCATGCTCTCAACGCCGATCCGAATATCGCGGCTCTGCAGGCGTACACGATCGATCTGCTTTCCGAGATCGGGGAGGAGTCCGGCCTCGACGTGGGGATGCACATGACGGGTGGCATCTCGGTGGCTTCGGCGCCGGAGCGGTGGGAGTGGTTGCAGGCGGCGTACCGGGTGTTCCAGACGATGGGTATCGAGGACGTGCGCCTGATCGGCCCCGATGAGATCGAGCAGTGGTGTCCGATCATGAACGTCTCCGATGTGCTCGGGGGTCTGTGGGCGGATCGTGAGGGCTATATCGATCCGTCGGCGGTGGTCCACGCCTACGCCAAGGCTGCCCGGTTGCGGGGTGGAGACGTGATCGAGCACAACCGGGTGGTCGAGCTGCTCCCACGCCGTGACGGGTCGTGGGAGGCGGTGACCGAGGGGGGAACCATCGTCGCTGAGCACGTTGTGAACGCCGCCGGGCTGTGGGCCAAGCAGGCGGGGCGGATGGCGGGGGTGGAGCTCCCCGTCTCGCCGATGCAGCATCACTACCTGGTCACCGAGACGATCCCCGAGATCGCGGCCCTCAACTTCGAGGTGCCGATCATGATCGACCTGGAGGGCTACACCTACCTGCGTCAGGAGCTCCAGGGGGTGTTGGTCGGGGTCTACGAGCGCGATTGCCGGCATTGGAACATGGACGGTGCGCCGTGGGACTACGGCTTGGAGCTGATCCCACCGGAGGTGGATCGGATCTCGAGCGAGCTGTCGTTTGCGATGTCCCGCTACCCGGTCCTCGAGCACACCGGTATCAGCCGCTGGGTGAACGGGGCGTTCACCTTCTCGCCGGACGGCAACCCCCTGGTGGGTCCGGTGCCCGGGTTGCGCAACTACTGGTCGGCGTGTGCGGTGATGGCCGGCTTCCTCCAGGGCGGCGGCGTGGGCAAGTCGCTGGCGGAGTGGATGATAGAGGGGGAACCGGAGGAGGACATCTTCGCGATGGACGTGGCGCGCTTCGGGTCCTACGCCGAGAACCGTGAGTACATCCGGCAGATGACCGCGCAGTTCTACTCGCGCCGGTTCGTGATCACCTACCCCAACGAGGAGTTGTGGGCGGGCCGGCCGTTGCGCATGGCCCCGGCGTACGATGCGATGACCGAGGCGGGGGCGCAATGGGGGTGCTCGTACGGTCTCGAGGTCCCGATCTACTTCGCCCCCAAGGGATTCGAAGAGGTGCCTACGTTGCGCCGCTCCAACGCGTTCGACATCGTCGGCGAAGAGTGCCGCCGGGTGCGTTCCACCGTCGGGATCCTCGACATCGCCGGGTTCTCCCGCTACGAGGTCGCCGGTCCCGGCGCCGCGGCATGGCTCGACCGGCTCTTCGCCAGCGCGTTGCCCGCACCCGGGCGGATCAAGCTCGCCCCGATGCTGGGCCACGACGGCCGGCTCAAAGGAGACCTGACGTTGTTCAACTGGGGGGACGGCACGTGGTGGATCGTGGGCTCGTACTACCTGCGAGCCTGGCATATGCGCTGGTTCAACGATCACCTCTCGGACGGGGTGACGGTGCGTGACATCTCCGATTCAGTCGTCGGCTTTTCGCTCTCCGGGCCGAGTTCTCGTGATCTGTTGCAACGGGTCACGCCGGATGACGTCTCGGCGGAGGGGATGGGTTTCATGAGGTGTCGTGAGCTCGACGTGGGCATGATCCGCGCCCGGGTGGGCCGGATCTCGGTCACCGGAGAGCTCGGATACGAGATCCAATGCCCGGCCGCCGAGCACATCGCCCTGCGCCGCCTCCTTCTCGCCGCCGCCGAGGGTCTCGATGCGATCGAGTATGGCTATAACGCGATGCTCTCGCTCCGGATCGAGAAGAGCTTCGGCATCTGGTCGACCGAGTTCCGCCAGGAGTACACCCCGGCCATGACCGGATTGGACCGATGGATCGACTGGTCCAAGGACGGCTTTATCGGTTCCGGGCCGGCCCGCAAGGAGCGGGACGAAGACACCGCCACCAGGAGGCTGGTCACCCTCGAAGTGGACGCCACCGATGCGGACGCCACCGGGTACGAACCGGTATGGAACGGCGACCGGAGGGTCGGCTACATCACCTCGGGCAACTACGGCCATACCATCGGTAAGAGCCTCGCCATGGCCCTCATCGACCGGGAGCACACCGCAGAAGGAACCGAACTCACAACCCATATCGTCGGGGTCGAGCGCCCAGCCCGCGTGATCGCCCCCTCACCCTACGACCCGAACGGCACGGCGATGCGAACCGGCAGCCCGGCCGGTCGGGCAGAGCCATGACACCCGAATCAGCGAAGCAATAGCCTCAGCCTGGACGAAGGGAGCCGGGTGAGGATCCTGAAGCGATTCCCGCACGAGGCACGGGTTCTCAAGGATGTGTGGACAATACCGCTGTCTGACGGGATTCGGCTGAGTGCCACGATCTGGCTACCTCCCCGACCTCCCTGATGCTCGGCTCCCGACCTTAGTAGTGAGTAAAGTTCGTTGACATGCCTGGAAATGGGCCTGGTCGCTTACCGAGCGACACCGGGCAGTATGGCCCTGGCGTTGTCTCCGAGCACCATCCGGCCGACTTGTTCGGCCTCCGCCTCGGTCCACTCCAGGTCGGCAGAGAGATCGCTCAGCACGAGTGCCAGATGTTTCCGCATCCGGTGTGCGCTGTAGCCGAGCCATTCGGCCGATGCGTAGGAATCGCTGCCGTAGAGCACCTTGTGCGCAGGAGCTATGGACAGAATGGTGCTCAGAATCGAATTGAGGCGCCCCGGTATCCGCATCGTGTGGGACAGGTCGACGTACACGTTGGGAAACTGCCAGGCCAGGTAGGCGGCGTTCTCGTGGTACGGCGCCCCGGCATGGAGCATGACGAACGTCGTTCCGTTCGAAGCCGGTTCCGAGAAAAGGGAGAACAAGCGTGCCGGATCCGCGGCGTGCAGGTTCTGGTTGGGCGAGTACTGGGCCCCGGTGTGAATCAGCTGCAGCAGGCCGAGATCGCCGGCGCGGGCGACGATGTGGCGGATCACGAAGTCCTCGTATGCCCGCGCCGCGCGCCCGGTCGCCTCGTCGTAGGTCCCTATACGCCCGTACAGGAACGACTCTTTCACGTCGGCCGGGGGCGTCGCCGCTACCTGGCGCAGCCCGGAAGCGGCCTCATCGGCGGTGGGCCTCGAGACGTCGAGCGCGCGGTAGTAGCCCATCAGGTTCTTGAACCCGACGCACCCTTGCGCCACGGCAATGTCGATCGACTCGTCGACCCACCTGATGGCGTCGTCGAGCGAAGTGATGCCGCGCTCGATCACGGCAAGTGGAGAGAGCAACGGGGTGATTCCGTAGATCCACACATAACGGTCGTCCGGGAATCCGGCGGCCCCGTCACGCAACTCGCCGAGCAGATCGAGCACGACGAGGTCGATACGCTCCCGGTCGAGCACCGATTCGAGATACATGCTGAAGCCCTGCTCCATCGTGGCAGAGAGCGTTTCGTCAATCTCCACGACATCGGGCTCGCATCCCAGGGCCCCGGCCACGTACCTGATCAGCATGCGGTACTGCGAGTTGAGCGGGTGGGCCCACTGCGCCATGCCGCGCTCGTAGTCGGGAACCGGTTCAAGATCGTCCCAGCGATATGACCTGCCCGGCGTGCCGTGGAAGAGGTTCAGTTGCGCGGTCACGTCGCGCCGGATCAGTTCGCCCAGACCGATCTGGAGCGACATGTGGGCATGGAAATCGACTACGCCGGCGTCGGTGAGGTCGATCATCCTTCGAACTGGTAGGCCTGTAGCCGGTTGCCTTCGGGGGCGGACAGGACGAAGTACGTCCCCCGGTCGCGGGTCTCGGTAGCGCCAATCGCGTTGAGGCGGGCCCTTTCCGTCGCCAGATCGGCCACTGCCAGCCCGATGTGCACCCGCCCTGCCTCATCGTCCGTGATGCCGGAGCCGTGGGTGGCGCGATCGAGTATCTCGAGCGCTGCTCGGTCCGACGTCAGGCATGCGAAGTCGACCAACGGCTGGTAACCGGCTCCGGGATCTATGTCGGCAACATCCAGGCCTACGGTGTTGCGATAGAGCTCGAGTGCCGTGTCGGAATCGTCGACGTAGAGCATGACCGCGCCGATCTTCATCATCTCACCCCATCAGACGGCGAACATCCGCTTCGGGTTCTCCACCAGGACATTTTCAACTGATCTTCGGTGACCCCGGCCTCGCGCAGCATCGGAACCACCTCGGTCAGAGTGTATACCCATCCCTTGCCGCCGTGCTCGGCGAAGTGCACCTCGAGACAGTGGTCGTGCACAATCATGACCTGCTTGCTGTAACAGGTAGCGTGATTCAGAGAGCAGCTTGTGCGAACGCCCCGCCCGGGTAATCGCCCCCTCACCCTATAACCCGAACGGCACGGCGATGCGAACCGGCGGCCCGGCCCATCAACCCGAGGCACCGGGAATGGGCCGGCCTAGCAGCGTATCGGATCTCACTTACACCAATATCGCCACAACATCGGGATAGGGCCGACTCGGTAGGCTTTGCCGGTGCTCTGGCTGGGTCTAGCTCTTATCGCCGCCGGCATCGTCCTGCTCTGGGTATCCGCAGATCCATTCGTGGTGGCGGCGGCCCGCCTGGCCCACATCTGGGGGGTCTCGCCGGTGCTGGTGGGAGCGCTCGTGATCGGGTTCGGCACCTCCGCCCCGGAGATGGTGGTGAGCGCGGTGGCGGCGGTCCGGGGGGAGCTTGCCGAGTCGGTGGGCAACGTGGTGGGTTCCAACGCCGCCAACCTGTCACTGGTGCTGGGGGTCAGCGCGGTTATCTCGCCGGTGGTCGGGCAGCTGCGCACCATCCGCCGCGAGGGGATCATCACGCTGGTGGCCATGGCGGCGATGATGGCCGCGGCCTGGGATGACACGCTGGCCCGGTGGGAAGGCGTCCTGCTGTTGTCGGGCATGGCCGTCGCGACGGTGTTCCTGCTCGCCTGGTCCAGGCACGACGTCAAGGCCGGCGTAGCCGTCACGTCCTCCGGCTCTGCGTTCGAAGAGATGGTCGAGGGGGCCGGCGGCAAGGCGGCGCCGGAGATAGGACGCGCCGCGATGTCAATAGTCGGGATCGTGGTGGGGGCGTGGCTCCTCGTCGAGGGGGGTAGCCAGGTGGCCGACGTCTACGGGCTTGCCGGGGGGTTCGTGGGCGCCACCATCTTCGCCCTGGGAACCAGCCTGCCCGAGCTGGTGACCGCCGTGGCCGCCGCCCGCCGGAAGGCCAACGAGCTGGTCATCGGCAACCTTCTGGGGTCCAACCTCTTCAACTCCTTCCTGGTGGTGGGGGTGGCCGGGGTGGTCGGCGCCGGTCCGATCGGGGAGCGGCGGGTGTGGGAGCACGTCATGATGATGGTGATCGGCGTTGCGGTGGGCGTCATGGCCGCTACCCGGCCCCGCCTGGGACGTTTCCACGGCGTGGTCCTGCTGGGATTGTTCGGGCTGTTCATCGTGGTGGTAGGGACCAACGCCACGGTGTGACCCGGTTGCCTCGCGGTGCGCCCCGGCAGCGGGGCGGGTAGGGTTCTGCCCAGTGGCACATCAACGGCCAACAGCCTCCGAAGTGACCGGATAGCGTGCAAGCGATCGGTGCCTTTCTGGACGCGATCGCCCGGACCGTGGTGATGGTCGCCGACACCGTCACCGAAAGTTGCGGCTGGATCGCCCGGGTGCTGGTGGCGATCCTCATCCCGGTGGGTTTTTTCAATGTCTTCCTGCGCTACGTCGGGCGCTATACCGAAACCCAGTTGGTTAACAACACGTGGATCGAGGCGCAGTGGTACATATATGGAGTCATCTTCCTGCTCATGTTCCCCGTCCTGCTGCGCCATGACGGGAACGTGCGGGTCGACTTCTGGTATGCCGAACGTTCGGAGAGGGTAAAGACCAGGATCGACCTGGTCGGCCATCTAGTCGCCCTGGCGCCCTTCGTCACCCTGGCCGTATGGGTGTCGTACAAGCCGGTACTGGAGTCCTGGCGCCACTGGGAACTCTCGCCCGATCCGGGCGGCCTGCCGCGGGCGCCTCTCAAGGCGATGATCCTCGTGGCATTCCTGTTGCTGGGCCTCCAGACGATCGCCACGCTGATCCGGCTCGGGGCCCGCCTAACCGGTAGGGAGATCGGCATAAGGGAAAGACGCTCCGACGCGCCGCTGAGGATCGAGTAATGGGCGCGGAATGGCTCGCCATGATCATGTTCGCCATCTTCCTGGTGTTATTGCTGGTGGGCTACCCGGTGGCCTTCTCGTTCGCCGGTACGGCCGTCATCTTCGGAGCCATCGGCCTCCTTTTGGGAGAGTTCGACCTGAACCGCCTGATCATCCTGTTCAGCCGCTGGTTCAAGGCGGTGGACAACTTCACGCTGCTGGCAGTGCCCTTCTTCGTGTTCATGGGGGCGATCCTCGAGAAATCGGGGCTGGCGGAGCGCATGCTCACCACCATCGGGATGGCGCTGGGCCGGCTCAAGGGGGGTCTGGGCCTGACCGTGGTGATAGTCGGAGCCATGCTGGCGGCTGCCACCGGCGTGGTGGCGGCCACCGTGATCGTCATGGGCCTGCTGTCCCTTCCCACCATGGTGCGCTACGGGTACGACCACCGGCTCGCCACCGGCCTCATCACCGCCTCAGGAACCCTCGCCCAGCTACTCCCGCCCTCGCTGGTCCTGATCCTGCTGGCCCAAGTGGTGGGCGTCTCGGTGGGCGACCTGTTCCTTGGGGCGATGATCCCCGGGTTGATGCTGGCCACCATCTACGGCCTCTGGGTGATCTTCAAGGCCTACACCAAGGAAGGAGTGGCGCCGGCCCTTCCCGAGGAGGCGCGCACTATCCACGGCCTGGCCCTGGTGGGCGAGTTGCTGATCGCGGTGGTGCCCATCCTCCTCCTGATCCTGGCCGTGCTCGGGTCGATCTTCACCGGAATCGCCACGCCGACCGAGGCCGGGGCGGTGGGGGCTACCGCCGCAGTGGTCCTGGCCGCCCTGAACCGGAACCTGAAGATGCCGGTTCTGGCCGGCGCCACCCGTTCCACCGCTCACATCACCGGTCTGGTGCTGATGATCCTGTTCTGCTCGACCTTCTTCCAGCTGGTCTTCGACCAGCTCGGAGGCCAGCGGCTGGCTCAGGAGATACTCACCGGCCTGCCGGGCGGCTTCTGGGGATTCATCATCATCGCCAACATCGCGGTGTTCCTGCTCGGCATCAATCTGGAGTTCATCGAGATCACCTTCATCGTGATGCCGATCTTCGTTCCGGCGATCCGGGTGCTCCACGAGTTGGGAGAGACGCCCTTCGAGACCCTTCCGTCCCTGATGATCTGGTTCACCGTGATGATCGCCATCAACCTCAACATGGCCTTCATCTCGCCACCGGTCGGATTCTCGCTGTTCTACCTCCAGAGCGTGGCGCCACCCGAGGTCAAGACGCTCGACATCCACCGGGGCGCTCTTCCGTTCATGGCCCTCCAGGGCGTGGCGCTGATCCTGGTGATGGTCTTCCCCGCCACCGTCCTCTGGCTGCCATCGGTGGTGGGCTGACCGGCGGCCACGGCCCGGAATCTCGCCTGAAGGATCGAATTACACATATGTAGCTGTTGTTCTGTTCCTTTATTTTGTGGGCAGCGCAACAATTTCAAACTTTGCGGCCGGCCCAACGGTGGGGCACTGTCCGTCGGTAGGACTCCTTGAAGCATCCGACACGCCTGAACCGCACAATTGTTCGGTATCATTATTTTCCGATGAGCGAACAAATAACCGTTCCCAGGCCGGGTAGACCAACCCATAACGACGTCTATCACCGGCTCGCTGTCCAGATCCGGGAACTAAAGGATCGCTTGGGGGGGCTTCCCCGTCCGATCGAAGCAGCCGGTATCTGGAAGGGAATCTGGCATGGAGAAGTCCATCACTCAACTGCCATCGAAGGCAACACGCTGGTTCAGCGCGAGGTGGAGCGTTTGCTCGAAGAAGGAAGGGCTGTTGGTAATCGGACTCTGCGCGAGTACCTGGAGGTCAAGGGTTACGCGGATGCCGCGGAGTGGGTGTACACACACGTAGCTCGGTCGCGTGGAGCATCCGAGACCGGCGCGATCCTGACTCTGGCCGATGTCAGAACGGTCCACCACATGGCCATGACGCCGGTGTGGGAGGTGGCGCCCCACTCCGAGGCCACCGCACGCGAATCGCCGGGCGCTTATCGAGAGCACGAGATTAGGCCTTTCCCCACAGGGATGATCCCTCCGTCATGGCCGCTCGTCCCCGGTGAGATGACGGCGTGGATCGACGAGGTGAACTCGCTCGATCCCACGGTTCTCGACTTCCCCGAGCAACTGGCCTTACTTCACTGTCGTTTCGAGCAGATCCATCCGTTCCTCGACGGCAACGGGCGGGCAGGAAGATTGGTACTCAATCTGATTCTCGTCCGGCTCGGCTACCCCCCGGCAATCATCTACAAGCGCGACAGGGAACGGTACCTCCGCGCGCTGCGGCGGGCCGATACGGGCGAGCCGGGAACCCTGGGCGTCCTGATCGCCCGCGCCATCCTGGACACCCTCTACCAGCATGTGATACCGGCCGTAGCTGGGCCGGCGCGCTTGGTTCCGCTCGCCGCGCTGGCCGCACCCGACCTCACGGCTCCGGCTCTGCGAACCGCAGCCTCCCGCGGCAGGCTGCAGGCGACACGAGGACCCGACGGCCAGTGGCGAAGCTCGCGTATCTGGGTCGAGGAGTACAAGGCGAGTCGCTGGACTCGAACCTAGATCGCGCGCCGCAAACCCCGATCGGCAAGGGATCACAGGCAGCATGGAACGAGAGGGATCGCTCAGGCGACGAGCCGCCTGAGCTGATCCGCTAGCTGGTCGACATCGTCGTTTCCGCCAGCGACGCCGATCACGAACCGGTAGACATCTTCGTTGGTGGCGCCGGTTGCCGTGACCCCATTGATCTCGAGGAACGTGGCGGTGGCCAGCCAACCTAGGCGTTTGTTGCCATCCACCAGCGGATATCCCTTCACGATCGAATGCAGAAGAGCCGCAGCCTTCGTCCATAGGTCCGGATACGCTTCATCGCCGAATACGGTCGTTTGGGGCCGCGCGACCGCGGCGCCGAGTAGGCCCACCTCACGTACGGGCGGTGGATTCCCCAGCAGCCTCCCGGCCAGGTACAAGAGGTCCTCGAGGTCGAGATAGACGACCGGTCGGTTCATTCACCCAGGCGTCTGAGCACGTCGGCGTGGGCCTCCATCACGCGCCGGGCAGCGGCGGACACCCGCTCTCGATGCTGTCCCCTCAGGACGTAGTCCCTGACAGCCCGCCGGGCAGCCTCCTGCATGGAGATCCCCTCACTCGCGGCGCGTTCCCGCAACGCCGTGTGCTCGTCTTCGGCCAGGCGAAGGGTCATGGCCATGGCATGATGATACCAGATTGATACCACATGATCCTCCTCGCTCTGCCACGGGCCAGGCTGCGATCGGTACACTCCACCGGCTGATGAACTATGACATCGTCTTTCTCGACCGGGTGGAGTTGACACCGGTCTCGCGCCGGGCGCTGGAGGGGGTCGGGACTGTGAGGACGGTTCCGGTGACCGTACAGGAGGACCTCTTGGCGGCTGTGCGGGATGCCGACGCCGCCGTCTACCACCTGTTCCCCAACCAGCTCACGCGAGACGTTCTGGAACGCTGCAGGCGGCTCAAGGTCATCGGTCGGATCGGCATAGGCATGGACCAGGTGGACCTGGCGGCGGCCGGAGACTGCGGTGTCACGGTCGTCAACGCGGCCGGCACCCAGGCCGCGGCAGTGGCCGACCACGCCATGGCCCTCATGCTGTGTTTGGCCCGTAACGTGGTGGCGTCCCACACTTCCCTCCTGGCCGGGGACCGGCGCCCTCCCTGGGACTTCATGGGGTTCGAACTGGAGGGCAAGACTCTGGGCATCATCGGCTTCGGCGCCATCGGGCGGCGTCTCGCCCAGCGCGCCTTCGGGTTCGGCATGGCGGTCCAGGCATACGACCCCTACGTACCGCCTGACGCCATCGAGGAGGCCGGCGTGACACCCGCCGGTCTGGCCGAGTTGCTCGGCGGCAGCGACTTCGTCTCCATCCATGTCCCCCTCACGGACGAGACCTGGCATCTCATCGGCGCGGACGAACTCGCCGCCATGCGGCCCACTGCCTTCCTGGTCAACACCGCGCGAGGTCCCATCGTCGACGAGGAGGCACTGGTAGCTGCCCTGCGGGATGGGGTGATCGCCGGCGCCGGACTCGACGTGTACGAGGAGGAGCCGCTGGCCCCCGGTAGCCCGTTGCTGGCGCTCGATCAGGTGGTACTCACCCCGCACATCGCCGGGTGGGCCATCGAGACCCAGGTCCGCTCCCAGGAGAGCGTCGTGAAGGACGTGGCCCGTGTGCTGCGGGGCGATACCCCGGTCAGCCCGGTCTCGAGTGCCGGCGGTTCTGGAGTACCGTCCTCACCTTCCGTGACCGGTGCCACGCATCGGCCCGGCGGACCCCGCAGGGCCTCCCGGCCCATGCTTCCGTACTCCGCATGGGAGGAGACCGGGCTTCCCCACCCCAGTGCCACCCATCCGTTCGGGGCCGTTCCGGGACTACGGAGGATTATCGAGACGGAAGGACCGGTCACGACCGATCGGGCCTACAAGGCTTACATACGGGGATCGGGCTCCACCCGGGTCACCAAGCTGGCCAGGTCCAAGCTGGATCAGGCTGTCAACCGTTTGCTCGCTCAGAAGCAGGTGCAGATCGACGAGTTGGGCAGCCCGGGAGACAGCGAGTACCAGCGCGTCCTCCGCGTCCCCGGGAGCGCCTCCGTAGTCGTTCGCGAGATCGGAGGCCGCGATCTCTACGAGGTGCCGTTGAACGAGGTCGTCGCCCTGATGCGGCACCGACTCGAAGTGTTTCCGAGCGCGTCACACGAGGAGCTGATGCGCTTCGTCCTTGATACCTACGGCTGGAAGCGCCTCACCGACAAGGCCCGCACCTACCTGACCGATGCAATCCGCTTGATGTACGGGGACTAATCGCTACTTGAGCCCTCGCGAGTTGCCCACCGGCCGCTTCTACTCAAGGACGAGCGTGTGGACGAGGTCCCAGGAGGCCGACACCCGGTCGCCCGTTTGGAATGCGGACTCGTCCTCGTGGGACATGCGCTGGCTGACGAGCTGGCCCAGGCCCGGCACGTCGACGTGGAAGAGGCTCATCGCCCCGAGGTAGATGACCTCCTCCACCGTTCCTACGACCACGGATCCGTCGGGGTGGGCAGGAGCGCCGGCCGGACCCAGGGCGATGCGCTCGGGCCGGACCGCCGCCCGCAGCGTGGTACCGACCGCCACATCCGCATCCACACGAGCAATCACCCAGCCTTCACCGACCGTCATACCGCCGGTGCCGTCCTGTCGCTGCTGGATCTTCAGGTCCATGGCGTTGAGGGATCCGATGAAACCGGCCACGAAGGAGGAGTCGGGGTGCTCGTATATCTCCCGCGGAGTACCGATCTGCTCCACCCGGCCCAGGTTCATGACCGCGATGCGGTCGGACATGGTGAGGGCTTCCTCCT